>JASFHM010000013.1:0-9676 GCA_050123215.1 Phycisphaerales bacterium
AAAGGTATCTATGGGAAAATGATTATCCACGAACGCATGAGTTTCGTGGTACATAATTAATCAAATAAAACCATTTATACATCAAGTACCACCCCATCGACGCCCTCTGCTGCTTCTTCGTAAACAGCCGTACAAATTCATCGCCGGTCACACGTCGCTATTGAATTGCCGATACTATATAAATTTTGTTCGAAAACGGAAGATACGGAAAAATTGTCCACGCAGGTTATGATTTGCCACTCACAATATTGATGCGCCGAGATACTTTCTCATAAACCATAGCACCTTTCCAACGTCCTATATATACCGCTTTCAAACGAAAATATACCTTTGCAATTACTTTGTTTTCGGCTACAATGTTATTTGAGGCTAATAAATAGGGATTCAGAGCTATAAAACGCGGAGATTCCCCTATGCTTTTGGCCGAAGATAATCGTTGTATCTGGAGAACGCTATGGCTGGAGAAAACTCACCTCCAACAGTAAAAGAGATTGCCGCTCATTGCGGTGTAAGCCTGGCTACCGTCAGCAGAGTTTTGAATAAAAACTACAAGCACGGATTCTCCGTCAGCAAACAGTTGCAGCAAAAAATCCTCCAGGTAGCAGATGAGCTGGGTTACAGACCAAATATTGCAGCCAAAAACCTTGTCCAGAGAAAAACAAAGATGGTTGGATTTCTAGGCTGTAAAGTTCTCCTCGGTTGGCCCGGGAATATGTACATGGACATTATTGATGCGAGTGTTAACACCTTCCATACCGATGGCTACGACATATGTATTACAGTGCCGAATTCAGGGAAGAATAATGATACAGAACTGCCTTCATGGAGAGTGGACGGAGCAATCGTACTGCAGGAATGTTCTCAGCAAACGATTGAACTGATGGAAAGGACTAAACTGCCGTATGTGGTAATCAACGGCGTCGGCGGGCCAAGTTGTTCCTCCATTATTCCCGATGATGTTGAAGGCACGCAACAGGCAATGTCTTATCTTATGGAGCTTGGACATACACGAATTGCTTACGCAGGACCGACCTCGGAGCACTGGAAACACAGAAGTATTGAAGACCGCCACAACACATATTTGTCGGAACTGTCCAAACACGGCCTTGAGCCGGTTCATGGACACAACAAGATTTTCAACTCGGCAACTGCTTTTCTGGCCTCAGCGGTGATTAAGCATCACGCAACGGCTATTCTTGCATACGACCATATAGAAGCGCTAAAGATAATACACAAGGCGCATATGCTTGATATTCAAATACCGAGACAGGTCAGCTTGATTTGTTTCAACGATGAATATATGTGTGACATTGTTACACCGGCTCTTACAACCATTGCTGTACCGACGAGAAAGATAGGCCGGGAGGCGGCACAAGTGATGCTTAAAATGATCAAATCGAAAAGTGAATACGAGCCTGAGTGCAAAAAACTGTCGCCGAATTTGATAGTACGGGAATCAACAGCACCATTTTCGGGTTAACAAGTACTCAGAGACTCAGAAGCCAAAGGCGACGGTGCATTTTGACAGCTGATTGAGATAGATGATAAAACAGGTCTTGAAGATTTGACCAGTGTCCCCACATCACCGGAATAAATAAACTGGAAAACAGGTTGATGCGGTGAGCTGTATGACAGGATAATCCTTTCATGTCCGGGAATAACCCAATCGTCTATTAAATCTATATTGCGATTCGCCAGCACTGCAGTAACTTTCCGGCCGCCTTTTTTACAGCGAAAATCAAATCGGCTGTAATTGATGGGAATATTTAGCAGATTCCAACCGTAATACCATATCTTCTCGGCATCATGCAGCACTACGACGGGCACATCCCGTTCCATAGCCATACTGGCTACCAGGCACCTTGTCTGAGCCTCGCCGTCACTGAAAACAAGGTCGAACTTTGTACCTTCATTATCGAAGTATTTAAAGACTGCTTCCGGGTCAAACTGAAAAACATGACACCAGTTCGGCGAGTCAATCTCCGCTATCATTTTCTCATACCATTCTTTATTTTCCTGCTCAACACTAACTACCAGTTGAGCATTGTTCGAAAAGTATCTCGTACTGTAATTGCCAAGTCCGAACTCAAGAACGTTGTTTATGTTGAAAGTAGCGAAGATTTGCTCAAATACAGCCAGATGACTGCTATAGTTGTCGAATTCCGTTTCCGTAATTCCGGCCTCTCGAAGGCTATTACCAGCTTATATCCTATTCTCAAACCCACTTTTTATATCGGCTGATTATTCTTAATCTCTAAAGTTAATCGTGTCACCGAAATGCCGAGAATAGCTCAATATCAGTATTCGAAAGAACTTAACTGCTGTAAATAAAATGGCTGTCGCGTGGGAGCGACAGCCATTCAAATGTCAGTCCTGACATGCTCAAATTTAGCTAATTAAGCAAGCAGTGTCAATGCCATCTGGGGCACTGCATTTGCCTGAGCCAGCATAGCTGTACCGGCCTGAGCAAGAACCTGATTCTTCGTCAGCTCGGCCATCTCGGTTGCTACATCAACATCACTGACTCGAGACTCCGAAGCCATAAGATTCTCCTTCTGGATATTCAACACTGCGATTGTGCTTTCCAGACGGTTCATCATGTAACCGAATGCTGCACGAGCGGAATCCTTGATTGCAATAGCACTGTCAATTGTGCCCAATGCATTCTTGGCGCTGGCTGCAGCGTTTATTTCCAGCCCGGTTGTATTCAAAGCATGAGATGCACTTGTCAAATTGGCTGTGTTAACTGTAATGTAGTCGGTTGACTCACCGAAGTGAATAGTTACTGAATCACCGGCACTATTGAGCATCTGGATGTCATTGAATGTCGTGGCGCCGGCGATACGGTCAATCTCCGAACGCATCTCATTGAACTCACTGTGCATCAGAGTTCGCTGGGCGTCACTATAGGAACCGGTCGCAGCTTGTTCAGCTAACTGTTTCATACGAACCAGTGCATCATCAACAACTGCCATCGCACCTTCCATAGTCTGTAACATACTGATACCATCCTGGGCGTTACGAGCACCTTGCTCCAAAACGGCTATGTCGGCACGCATTAATTCGCGAACCGCCAAGCCAGCAGCGTCATCCTTGGCGCTGTTGATACGAAGACCTGAGCTTAAGCGCTCGACGCTCTTTGCTAAGCTGTCGTAGCTTACACCCAACTGCCTCGCGGCATTAGCTGCCATAATGTTGTTCTTGATTGCTAACATATTCCTGACTCCTAAAAAAGTAATTTATTCTCATCCCAGACCTAACGATTTATGCCTCCTTGCCTCAAATGGAACCCGCGCCAAAGGCACCACACCCAACATAAGTTTCACACCGGGTGCTATATCGGTAACACAATGACACGCTTTAGGTATTTCCCTGCATTTAAGCAGGAAAAAGAAAGGACCCGTAATATCCCCTCTGACATCAAATTAGCCTTCTCAAACCGCGAAAGACTTACAACTGTCGAAACGCTAAATCATCGAATCTCAACAGAACGTCCCAAAATCTTTACCCTATAAGACAGAAAGAACAGCTGTAACTACCCTTTCTCTCTAGAGCACTTAAAGATTGAATGTTCACGTTTGTGGTGTTATGAGGACAAGGCTGGCAAAGAAAATTGCACAAGGATATTGAAATATCGTGAGCAAATCTGATGTGGCCAGCCGAAGCCGCAATAATCAAAAACTGAACAGGCAAACTTTAATTGCTCTAGGCTTCGTATCTTTTAAGACACACACAACCCCCAATAACAAAAAAGGCCGTTCAGTTCTCACTGAACGGCCTTCAAATGCAGTCATTAATTTACCTCAGCCAGTTATCGTTTTCCAGCCCTGATTTAACTCCTCAAGAAGCTTTATCACATCGTTTATCATGTTCGCGTCACGCTTGACATTAGCTTCCGACAACCGATTGCTCATGAATACATACAAACTCCGCAGATTAGTTGCAATCTCACCACCCGCATCAATATCTAAAACGGCGTTCAACTCATTGATGATATCCTGAGCACGATTTATATACTGGCCTTTCGCTTCAAAGTTACCTGCTTCGAGCTCTTTAATCGCCAGTTTTAGAAACTTGATTGCTCCCTCGTATAATAAAACAACCAATCTGCCCTTGCTTTGCGTCGTGACTGCGTTATCATGATATGCTGCCACATTACTCATATAAAATCTCCCTCAAATTCCTGTTAAGCCAAAAGTGTAAGCGCCATTTGAGGCATTGCATTAGCCTGTGCAAGCATCGCAATACCCGCCTGCGCCAGAACCTGGTTCCGGGTCATTTCGGCCATTTCGGTAGCCACATCAACATCGCTGACACGGGATTCCGAAGCCATCAGATTCTCCCTTTGAATATTAAGAACTGATATAGTTCCTTCGAGTCGGTTCATCTTATAACCGAACTGCGCACGAGCCGTATCTTTCGTTGCAATAGCGCTGTCGATTATCGCCAGTGCGCTCTTGGCCGTGCTGAGCGAATTGATGCTCACAAGTGCACTGGTAATATGAAGACCGCTCTGGGTCATATCAGTACCCGGCACCGTGATATAATCGTCTGTGCCTCCGAAGTGTATCGTTATCGATTGACTGGCGCTGTTCAGAAGCCGTATATTGTTGAATGAAGTCGCACCGGCAATACGTTCTATTTCCTCGGCCATCTCCGCGAATTCATTCTGCATTAACTGTCGCTGAGCATCGCTGTATGAACCCGTCGCCGCCTGCTCGGCAAGCTGCTTCATACGAACCAACGACGTATCTATAACCGCCATAGCTCCTTCCATCGTCTGAAGCATGCTGATGCCATCTTGCGCGTTACGAGCACCCTGTTCCAGCACAGCGATATCCGCACGCATCAATTCGCGGACGGCCAGACCCGCCGCATCGTCTTTTGCGCTGTTTATACGCAAACCCGATGACAGCCTCTCCACGCTCTTAGCCAAAGCATCATAGCTGATGCCCAAATGCCGGGCTGCGTTACCCGCCATAACGTTGTTTTTAATTGCAAGCATCTTATGCACTCCTTTTAATGCTAATTGGCGAATCCATTCACGGGCTAAATGAAAAGACAAAGCAATCCGCCCGTTTCCAACTAACCTTATCGCAACCAATGCAGTTTTCTTGAGCCAATTAGTCATTAAAAACTCACAAAACTGCAACGGCCGATAATACAGCCGCCTACTTGAAAATATTTACTTCCAAGCAGGTATTGATTTATATGAGTCTATATCAAAAAGTGGGTGAAAGAACGAATGCTTCCAATGCAGGCCTTATAATACTTTTCTAACCCCTCTTAAACACAATCTTCTCAGACCAGGACATTCACCGCTTCATCACTGACTACGGATTCTCCAGACCAATCTGTAGCCTGATAGTTTACCGACTCACCCGTCCACTCATAAGCAAGTGGCCCGGTATATGATTGATTTGAACCGAGGTCCTGATGTTGCTGGCCATTGTTGTCATGGCCAACATACTCTTTGAACTGCTCATAGCTGGAATTGGAGTTATCAATCTGAGTCTGAATCACATCGAGCTTGCGGACAGCTATACCGGCGTCCTGCAAACCTCTGACTAATTGCGGCAGTAGCTGCTCAACTTCAAGTTTTGTCTGAGCCTTACTGAACTCCAGCAGACCTGTAACCTGTCCTTCCTCCTGCTGCAGCTTGATAACCACTCTCCCCAACTCCGGCGGATTTAACTGTACCGTTACTTCACTCTCGCCTTTACTCACCGAAGCGCTAATCGCACTCTGTATCTGCTCGCCGACACGCTCCGAAACATTGTTTAACAAAACATTTGTATTATCCTGTTCAGTTTCAATCGCCTGTGTCTTTGGCTCAACGACAACCGAATCACTCAACGGCATAACCTGTTCAGTAATACTCTCGTCCGCACCTGCCTGATTATTAATCTGAACATTAAGATTACTACCAAACTCCTGCTGCAACGTGGTCTTTACGCTCTCCTTATCAGCTTCGCCGGTGTTCGCCTGCTGGTCTCCAATCTCCGCGTCAGATAATGCCGTATTAATATCATTGTTACTAACGGAATTATTTTGAACCTGCCCTTCCATCATCGGACCGACATTTTTGGAATCGGGCTGAACATTTTCACCCTCTTTTCCACCATCCTGCCCCAAACTTTCTTTTATCGCCTGGTCAACTGAAACCTGACCCTCCGGTTTAGGTTCACCTGTTAACTCTTGTGCAGACTGCTGCTGAACAGTTGCATTCGTCTCCGCCGTATCAGACTGAGTTGTCGGCTCGGCTTTAACTTCAACCACGATAGAATCGGGGGCCGCATCTGTCGGCATTTGAGTCTTGTTATCCACCACCATACCTTGAGAATCCAGTGCTTTTGTCGTTTCCTCAGATGCTGCCGTATCCGGCTGAATATTAGCCGACATTTCTTCAAGTGCTTTACCTACCGCATCGTTCACTTTCCCCTCAACAGCGATAAGTTCCTCCCCAACAAGATAGCCCTGCTGCGAAACAGCACCTTGTTGAGACTCCTGGCCCCCCCCGCTTGCTGCAAGCTGTACCTGTGCTTGCCAGTTATACACAACATTGCCGACTTGAGCTGCCTCCTGGCCATCGGCAGCCTTCACTTGCTCTGCATTAGGCCTGTCTGCCGGGACATCACCCTGATTTACCGGCGCTTCATCAGCGGTCTTTTCCACTTTCGAGGCAAGCTCATATTTAAAATCATTTCCGGTCTCAACCGGTCCTTGCGCTTCGACGGCATAGATATTATCGGGCGTTGTTGCCTCACCGCTGTTAGCCAGCTTAGCCTTAGGCCCAGCCGATTTTCCAGTGGCAAAATTAGGGCTAAAACTCATCTCATTCAAGCCACTCGCAAAAAACATATTTTGTAGCGCAACTGTACTCATACACCAACACGTAAAGCAACCACTGTACCAATATATTGTCACTCGTCGCCGCCTTCACATAAACCTATACCTTAAAAAGACTTAGATGCGAAAAAACTTTTAATTTTTTTGCTGCATCTTGGCCCCGGCTTCGACCCCGGAGATAACTTCCCAACAACATGGAAATATCTTCCGCCGGGTAATCATCGACCAGCCCGTTTTTACGCTCTCAACATGCCCAAAACTTGTGTCAAAAAACTCACACAATGTATAGAATCCTAACGCACACCGAAGACCCATCAAAATTACACTAAAGCCCTTTTTTAGCATTTAAATGCGTTTTTTGCCCCGGAAACCGCAAAAAACCGTTCCAAACAAGTGATTTTTTCCCGCTGGCACTTCTTTTGCATGTAGTTACTCAAAAGACAGTTTCCATGCGCATTTAAAGGACCATTAAATGGCCAAGATAGATGGTACAATCGATCTGCTCCAGGCAGGCATAAAAGCGGAACACCTGCGCCAAAAAGCCATCGCCAGCAACATTGCAAACCTCGAGACCCCCGGTTATCGAAGAGTTGACATAAAATTCGAAGAGCTGTTGGCAAAAGCCATCAAATCAGCCCGTGACATAGACATTGATGATGTCGAGCCGGAAATCTTCAGACCTTACGATACGCCAATAAAATCAAACGGCAATGATGTCAGTCTCGAAGCTGAGGTAGGCAAAATGGTTGAAAATTCAATGCGGCACAAAGCTTACGTTCGGCTGCTTAATAAGAAATTCCAGCAAATGCAGCAGGCTATTGATACACCATAGCTATCGTCAAAGAAAGGATTCGAAGGTATAAAGCAAAATGGAAGTTGACACATTCAGTCCCATAGACATAGCCATTTCCGGAATGCGGGCTCATAACAAGAACATGCAGGTAATTTCTTCCAACGTCGCCAATGCCCGCACGACCGACGCAGGCAACGGCCAGCCCTATCGAAGACTCGAAGCAACATTCAGAACCGAAGCCGATGACAGTTTAAGCCCCGTAGCACTCGACGAAGTGGTTCAGGACATGAGCCAGTTCAATAGGATAATCGACCCCGGCCATCCGCAGGCAGATGCCAACGGATATGTAACGATGCCAAACGTAAAATTACCAATCGAGATGATGAATCTTACTATCGCATCGAGAGCCTATCAGGCTAATGTTGCGGTATTGAAACGATATCAGTCTATGGTCGAAACGACCCTCGAATTACTTCGATAAGCAAGAGGTAAAAAATGATTAACTTAAATGCAAATGTAAATTCCGTTATCGCCAACTCCAATATTCAGACTCCAAAGCCGACCGAAGCTGCGAAACCGGCTGGCTTCGGCAAAACCGTCGACCTTATCAAACAGCAGATATCAAAGGTAGAGGAAATACAAAAGGATGCCGATGCATCGGCTGTGGATTTGCTGACCGGAAAGAATCAGGACATCACCTCGGTCGTCTCATCGGTGGCTAAAGCCGACATGAGTTTCAAGCTGCTGATTGGAGTTCGTAACAAACTAATCGAAGCCTATAAGCAAACTATGAACATGAGCATTTGAACCGGATGAAATTTCACAAAACATATAATTCAAATTAGCGTGGCACTGAGATGAATTTCTTTCAAAAGATAAGTGCGGTTTGGCAAAATATAAATATTGTCCAGCGGGCTCTTCTTATCGCGATAGCTCTAACAGTTGCCGCCGGCGCGTATTTACTGGTTCACTGGTCACGCCGGCCAGACATGAGACTGCTCTATAGAGACCTTGCCCCCGACGAAGCAAGCAAAATCACGGACAAAATCAGTGAAAGGGATATACCCTACGAACTCAAGAGAGGCGGAACCGCAATCTATGTCCCGCGGGAGCACGTTTATCAGCTTCGGTTGGACATGGCCAAAGAAGGCCTGCCCGAAGGTTCTCAAAAAGGATACAAGATATTCGACAATGCTAAAATCGGCGTCTCACCCAAAGTTCAGGACATAAATCTCCAACGCGCTCTTCAGGACGAACTCGCAAGAAGTATTCAGATGATGGATGGCGTCGTTCACGCAAGAGTACACATAGTAACACCAGAGCATTCCATATTTGCATCGGACAAAAGCAATACAACAGCATCCGTCGCCCTTCGCATAAGGCCCGGCTACGAACTCAGCTCTTCGAGCATCTCCGCCATAACACACCTTATCGCCGGCGCCGTAGAATCTCTAAAACCGGAAAGCGTCACCGTAGTTGACAGCAACGGCAGACTACTCTCAAGAAGGTCTGACCAGGCACTCGACAACGGCGCAACTACGGTCGCCGACTATCGCGAGCGGGTGGAGCATAACCTCGCGAAAAAAGCCGAAGATATGCTCATCGCCGTACTCGGTCCCGGCCGAGCCTCAGTAAAAGTCAGTGCCGAAATCGATATGACCAGCTCTAACTTTGTCACTGAAAAATACGACCCCAAAGGTACACCCACCAAAGAAGAAATCGAAAGTACAACCGAAACCAAACCGGCACCTGCCTCCAAAAACAACGAAGCCGCCGGAAACAGTGGGAAAAAAGCTGGCGAAACCATCGTAACCGAATATGTCATAGGCAAAACCGTCGAGCAGCGAACTATCATGCCCGGCGAAATAAGGTCTCTGGCGGTCGCTGCCTTTGTCGATTTGATTCCTGACAATATCGACCCCAACAACCCCGAGTCCGCCGCCCCTATCGTCGAACTGACCGAAGTAGAACAAATAATAAAAAACGCACTCGGCCTCAAAGATACCGATTCACTCAAAGTCGTCCAGGCCAGAT
>JASFHM010000014.1:0-9656 GCA_050123215.1 Phycisphaerales bacterium
TGGAGCCATTTGTATCCGGTCTTACGGCTTATATGGTAATAATCGCATAACTCTACCATAGAATAAGTGCCGTCCAATACATCAATTATGAATTTCGCTCTTCCGTCCATAACACAGGTCTCAATCCAAGGCATAACACGACCTCCATTTTTGGAAGGCCATTATATACTCCAATTGTTACCCATGTACTTGGCATAATCTGTAACCTATCTTACCGGTTTGTACCTACGAGAATCCCCAAGCAGGCTTGGGGGCTAATCGCTTTAGAATTTATATTTCATGCTGAGCATTGTGTATGTTATGTCCTTGTGCCTGGAAATCGAATCGTCCATAGTTAACTGATGATAGACGCCGGGTACGAAGGCAAGATTTTCCGTGATGTCAATCTTTGTCGATATGCCCGCGGTGAAGTACGCCCAGTCGCTGACCTTGTTGCCGAGGCCGTCGTAGTAGGCGACTTCGGTTGACAGCTTAATGGGGTTTTTCAGGTCGGGGACGTTGAGGCCATAGCCAAGCAGGAATCGATGGACGGCGCCGGAGACCTTTCTGTTGCTGTCACCGCTCGATGCGGGGTATTCGTAATGGAAGATATAAGTAGGTACAATTCCACAGGGAAGGATTTTCGGCCAGGAAAATTTGCCTATCCATTCGTAAGTAGTGTTTGCTTTGTGGCGTGAAAGGCCTGTGTAATATTCGTATCCGACACTGAGGTCGTAATCGGTGACGTAAGATTGTCCGTCGAAGAGTTTGCCTTTATAGTAAGGTCGAAAATCAAATCTCTGCTGGTCAACGTAACCACTGGATGTTGCGTTTCTGTGAGTGACTCTTACACCGAAGCCGGTATCATAGAAATCGACATCGATGGTTTTGAAGAAGCCGCCCTTGGAGCCGTAAGCTTCGACACCCTTACTTAGCCACTTGCTGGTATAGGTGAAATCCAGCGTGACACCCAATTCCTTTTCTTCTTCGGCGCAGGCAAGATTCGCGACACCAAATAGAACTACAACAACCAACAAAATCTTTTTGTCCATAATACCATCTCCTAAGCATGAAAACTAACAATTGTTTCGAGAGGACAATACTGCTACGATACAGCCCCTACAGAATTAACAAAGGGCATTTCATTACCATATTTCGAGTAACAATGCAAAATTTTTTTACATTTGTGATTATTAAGGTGACATTGACTTAAAACAGCACAGTGGTAGAATCATAACTTAAATGTTTTTTATTTGGAGCTTATGCAAAGTGATGCCACGGCAGGTATGGATATATTATACGGCGACGCGGCCGAGGTTTCTTACGGCCAGTGCGGGGCCAGTGCTGGTTGGTTCTGCGCTGGGGCTCGCGGTGACGGGGAATTTTTCGGTTGGCCTGTTTCTATTGGCGCTGTTGGGGACGGTCCTTTTACATTCGGGGGCGAATGTAGCTAACGATTATTACGACCATATAAGCGGGAACGATGCGGCTAATACGAATGTGTCACCATTTTCGGGGGGGCGACGTTATATTCAGGAGGGAATATTGTCAGCTAAAGCTACACTGATTGAGTCACTGATACTGCTTGCGGCGGGTTCTGTGTGCGGACTTGTAATCATTTTTATGACGAAGAGCATTTTTATTCTGGTGCTCGGTTTGATTGGTTTGTTGGGAGGATTTTTTTATACTGCTGGGCCTATAAAGTTAGGCTATCGAACAGTGGGTGAGCCCGCGATTGCGTTTTTGTTCGGGATACTGCCTGTGTCGGGAGCTTATTATCTGCAGGCGGGTCGAATCGATTGGTGTGTCGCTATGCCGGCGGTGATTGTGGCAGCGCTGATTTTTTTGGTGATACTTATTAACGATTTTCCGGATGTGGCGGCAGATGCAGCAGTGGATAAGAAGACGTTCGTCGTTCGGTTCGGCGTTAAGAAGTGCGTTGTAATTTACAGAGCGGTGCTGGCGGTTAGTTATATAGCGGCAATTGTCGGTGTGATATTAAGCGGAACGATGCGGATTGCGGGGGTGTTGTATTTATTGACACTTCCTTTGGGAATTTTTGCGGGAAGATTAGCCAATGTGAGAGAGGTCAGTACGCCGGGGCGCTTTAAGGTGAATCAATTAACAATACTGCTGCATATAGCGGGGGCGGCGACTTTGAGCGCTGGATTCGTGATTAGCGGGATGCTGGGTCGATGAATTTATGTTTGACCGGCGGTGCAGCGCGGTTTAAACTCTTTAAGTTATGGCTAAGCGCCTGATTATAAACGCGGATGATTTCGGGTTGAACAGCTCGGTTAACGAGGCGGTTGAGCGTGCCCATACGGAGGGAATCCTGACCAGCACAACGATGATGACTAATATGGCCGATGCGAAAAAGGCCATTAAGATAGCGAAGACTCTGCCGGAGCTGGGGGTTGGGGTGCATCTTAATCTGTTCAAGGGCAAACCGATATCGAGTGACACTAAAATAGAGTGTCTTGTTAATAAGAACGGGGATTTTCGGTATTCGGCACCGGTGCTGGCGATGATGGCATCGGTGTTGCATAACGTCAGAAAGGCCATAAGAATCGAGATGGCTGAGCAGATACAATGGCTGATAAAGAAGAAAATCAAGCCGACACATCTGGATTCACATAAGCACTTTCACTGCGTTCCGGCTGTGTATTCAATCGTGTGCGATTTGGCAAGGGAATTCAAAATCGGTGCGGTGCGGTGGTGCTGGGAACCAAAGGGGCTCGACAGTTCGCCATGGCCTTTGTCGAGCGCTGAGGCAAGAAAGTCGGCGAAGTGGATTCGGCGATGGGCTGCTATTAATCGAAGGCAGGATAAGAGCGTGATAAAAACCGAGGCATTCGTAGGGATGACGCATCTGGGAAGAGTTGATATGACCTTTCTTAAGGCGGTGAGCCTATACAGTCATGCCGAAACGACTGAGCTGATGACACACCCGTCGACGGAGGATGATTCGGATGAGCATTTTCGACCTGTCAAGTTCGCACGGAAGGCGGAACTCGAAGCTTTGTGTGACGAAAGAGCAAAGCAATATTTCGAAGATGCCGGGTTTGAATTAGTGAATTACGGACAGCTTTAAACGGAGCTAAACAAGAATCGCAAACTTATTTTCGAGTGGTGTAAGTGGAAAGAATATTTTTTGCCGAGGATTGGCAGTCTTATTTCGATAAATTCGGCCTGAAGTCGTTCGACGATTTCTTTAATTGTGATGTGGACTTTAATATACTCAAGACGTGCAAGCGATACGTCAATTCGGTAAGTTTCGGCGAGGGTTCCGAGAGTAAGACGTTCTTTATCAAGCGCTTCGGGTATTGTCATCTCGAAGATATATTTCTGGGACTTTATAATTTCGGAAGGTTATATTCGCAGGCGGGGTGCGAATACGAGAATGCACGTTATTTGCTGAACGAAGGATTTGCAACTTATCGGCCTCTCTGTTACGGAGAGCAAACAATTTTAGGGATTGAGCGAAGGTCGTTCGTAGTTACCGAAGCGTTGAAGGGACAATCGCTGGATTGTTTTGTCGCAGAGAATTTTGAAAAACTCAGAATGCCTGAGAAAGAACAAATCTTTAGAGAGCTCGGGCGTACAATACGTAAGATACACAATTGCGACATTAATCTGCCGGACCTCTATATATGGCATCTATTCATAACAAAGGAACAAAGCGGCGGGTATGAATTTGCGGTTATCGACCTGCACAGGATGAAATACAGAGTCAGTAGTAGCAAAGAAAAAACTAAGAACCTGGCCCGGCTTGACTACAGCATGCGCGACGAGTACTTCGACGAGGATTTGCGCCGAGTATTAATCGAGGCGTACAACGGTAAGGAAAGCGAGTTATTATTTTCAGAGGTAAGACAAGGCTCGGCAAAGTTATTGAGGCGTCGCAAGCCTAAGCCATACAACACTTAGCGAATCAGCTTGATGATTTGTTCGAGGTCATTGGGGCATTCGATAGGCGGATTTGCGAATTTTCCCTGCGCATCTTTGTGATAATTCACGGTAAGGTCGGGGTCTTTAAGGGCATGACCGGTCAGGACGCAGGCGATGCGTGCATCTTTACTTACGATGCCGTCGGCAAGCAGGTGCTTTAGGCCTGCTATGGTGGCGGCCGAAGCAGGCTCACAGCCTAAGCCGAATTTGCCAACGAGGGCTTTGGCGTCTTTAATCTCTTCATCGGGCACGGCGAGGACTACACCGTTGCATATATCGATAGCACGCAGGCACTTTTTGAGATTGACCGGGCGTGATATTTCAATTGCAGAGGCAATAGTATGCGGCGAGAAATTACGAGCGGTAAGGTCGGCGTAATAGTCATCGATGATTTGCTGATTGACCCGACCATCGTTCCAGGTGAGCTTTTTGTCGTTGACGAGGTCTGAAAGAGTACTTGCTCCGGTGGAGTTAATAATTGCCATTCTTGGGATTCGGTCAATCAGGCCAAGCTGCTTCAATTCGTAGAATGCCTTTCCGAATGCGCTGGAGTTTCCGAGATTCCCGCCTGGGACAATAATCCAGTCGGGGACCTGCCAGCCGAGCGCTTCTATGATTCGGTACATTATGGTTTTTTGGCCTTCGAGTCGATAGGGATTGAGCGAATTGAGCAGATAAAGGCCAAGCTCTTTGCAAACGGCCTGGACCTGTTTCATGCAGTCGTCGAAGTCACCGAGTATTTGAATGGTCTGGGCACCGTAATCCATCGCCTGAGATAGTTTGCCGAAGGCGATTCGACCTGAGCCGATAAAGACGGTGCATTTCATGGCGCAATTATGCGCGTAAAGCGCGACGGCAGCGGAGGTATTTCCGGTAGAGGCGCAGGCGCAGCTTTTCGCGCCGACCATCATTGCATGGCTAAAGGCGGCGGTCATACCGTTGTCCTTGAATGAGCCGGAGGGATTGAGACCTTCGTACTGCAAGTAGAGACAGTCCGGTTTGATACCGAGGTGTTCGGCTACAGCACAGTTTTGTTCGAGGATGGTCTGACCTTCGCCTATAGTGACTTTGTATTTATCGGGACAGAAGTTTAGTAATTCGCGGAACCTCCAGACGCCGGAGAAATCCAGACGATTATTTCTGTTTGCCCAGCGAGAGGCCAAGTCACTCAATTTCGCAGGAACTTCAAGCCTGTCCCAGTCGTACCGGGTGTCGAGCAGCTCGCCGCATTTGGGGCATTTAAATAATACGTCCATACGGTCAAACTGTGCCCCGCAATCGGGGTTTATGCACTGGACATAGGCAACATCTTTTTTTTCTGACACACTCATCAACAGTCTCCAATACATCCGAGGCCGCATTATAGAGGATTTAGGGTTGTGGTGGTACAAAAAAGTATAGAGTGTAGGGTTTAGGAAACAGGTTGCAAAATTCAGGAAATCTGGTCTTAAGCGGCAATTATTATCAGCCGATAATTAAATATTCAATCTTGCTCAATATTGCACAGCAGAAAATATAATAAGGGGGATAAGATTCGATGAGTAAGAAAAAAAGTTATAACGGCCCAAGTAAAAAAGGTGGAATTTGGACTTACGAGATCGAAACTTGGAAAGAATTTTGTAATTTACTTTTCAACAAATTTGAGATCTTGCCCCAAAAGGAAGATAATAGAAACTCCAAAGATTTTGTCTGGCGTGGCCATCGGTGTGCGAATTGGCACCTGATTTCAGCATTTGACCGAGTCTTTGGAACAGAATCTATCATTCAAAGAAAAGCCAAACTAAAAACTCACTTAGATTCGTATGCTTATGCTGTAAGAGGGCGACTGACCGAAGTTGGACTTACAGTTAGTGACATAAAAACCAGCATAAAGCAAGGAGCTTTAAATAAAAATCATTTGTGGGCGATAGCTCAACACTATAAGCTGCCAACACCTTTACTCGACTGGACAACATCTCCTTTTTGTGCAGCATATTTTGCTTTTGAGGAAGCAATATATCTCGATGATTTACAGTGGAAAAAACTCACGGACAAGAAGGCTAAAACCATCAGAGAGAGTAAAACCGAAAAAGTTGCAGAAAAAATAAAAAAGTCACTTCCTGCTCAAGACAGAGTTGTTATTGGTTTAAAATACAAAACTCTCTGTCGGGCCACCAAAAGAGTTGAGTATTTTTCTCCCATGTCCTCAGAGTTTACGAGATTGATCAATCAACGAGGTCTATTCACAATAGCAGCATATGGAGAAGATATTGAGGAGATAATCAAAGAAGTATTCCCAGACAAGGAGGATGGACCGTGGCTTGTAAAGATAAAATTACCTCAAGAACTACGAGAGGTTTTTTTGAGACAATTAAATTTAATGAATATTAACCACATGAGCTTGTTTCCTAATCTCGAAGGATCTTCTCGTTTTTGCGAGATTGGGTTAGAGTTAGAGGATTACGCCCTGTTTCCCGGACAAGATCCGGAGCTTTAGTTTGCCTAAATAACAAAAGCAACAACTTAAGAGTTAAGTTGTTCGATGAGTTCGGGCAGCTCGCTGAGAAGCTCTATTCTGTAGGCTCCCTGTGGGATTTTTTTGCCGTGGTTGGTGTAAGCTTTTTTAAGCACGGCGGTCATACCGACGCGAATAGCGGGCCTGATGTCCTTGTTTATACGGTCGCCGACAAACATTATGTTTTCGCATCTTTCTCCTATCCTCTCGGCGGCGGCTTTGAATATTCGTTTGTCCGGCTTTCGGAACCCGAATCGGTAGGAGTAGAGCCTGATATCGAAAAAATCGAGGAGCCCGAACTGTTCGAGATGGCTATCCAAGGCGCTGCCATTAATGAATGTATTCGAGAGGATGCCGAGCTTGATGCCTTTTAGCTTGAGGCGGTGCAGAGTTGCTTTGACGTCCGGCTCAACGTGGGCAACTTTACTGAGTGGTTCGTACCACAGCCAAATCAAGTGTCGCCACTGGTTTTCGTCGAGTCGTATCTGTGTCTTTGCTCCGATTTTCTTCAAGAGTTCCAAGGCATTAAAGTCTCTGCCTGTAATTAATGACAGCCAATATCTCCATCGAATAGCCGAGAGGTTGTTTCTGCAATAAGTTTTGAAATCGCCTACAGGCTGAGAAAGCTCTTCGAGGTAATCGTAGGTGAGCTTCGCCGCCTGGTTGAAAAGATGGCCAACCTTCACCTTACCGAAATTCAGCAGCGTATCGCCAAGGTCGAACAGGACTGCATTGATTTTCGTTGTCATTAATCGACCTCGTTATACGGTTTCGGTTACGTGGCTCGTTACGGTCAACGTTCGACGTCTTACGGAACGAACTTCGCAACCGATAGACGAAAAACGTACCTTATCTCTGCGGTGGTAAAGTATCGCCGAAGGATTCTTTGACCCATGCAAACATTTCTTCATCGGAAATTGCGGAGACCCTGTCCTTGGCATATTCATCATCGACATGGTCCTTGACCTTCTGGACGCGGGGGTCGTGCTTGGCAATCTCTATTTGGTACCTGGATTCAATCCAGTGCTTGATTCCCGCGGCGCCGGCCTTATCGGTTATTGCAACACCTATGGGGCGATTAAGCAGACGCTGAGTGTCGAAGCAATTGTATATTTCTTCGTTCTTGAGCAAGCCGTCTGCATGGATGCCTGCGCGAGTGACATTGAAATCAGCGCCCACGAGGGGGTAATTGCCCGGTATATTAAATTTAAGTTCTTTCCTGGCATACTCGGCGAGCTCTGTTATCGCCTCATAGTTAACTTTTTTATTCATACCTTTTAGCTGGGCATGCTCGACGACCAGGGCCTCGAGCGGAGGATTGCCTGTTCGCTCGCCAAAACCAAAAATTGCACAGTTGACCGCACAGCAACCATACAGCCAAGCGGTGGCCCCATCGACCTGTACTTTGTGCAGGTCGTTATGGCCGTGCCATTCGAGTTGTTCTGCGGGGACTCCTACTTTCCTCAGGCCTGCAATAAGCTTCGGTACACTTCTGGGCAAGGAAGCTCTGTCCCAGGGAACGCCAAAACCGAGAGTATCACAAAGGCGAATTTTTACCGGCATTTTGTAGGAGTCGGACAATTCCATAAGCTCCTGAGCAAAAGGCAGTACAAAACCTTCGTAGTCGGCGCGGGTAATGTCCTCGAAGTGACATCGAGGGATTACACCGTGGTCGAGGGCGGCTTTGGCAATATCAAGATAAGCGGCAAGGGCCTGCGCGCGTGTTCTGCGGAGCTTTAGGAAAATATGATAATCGCTGGCCGAGCTCAGGATGCCAGTTTCCTTAAGTCCCATCTTGCCGACGAGCTTGAAGTCGTCGGCAACGGCGCGAATCCAGCCGGTTATCTCAGGATATTTGTAGTTTCGTTCTTTGCAGAGCTCGACAGCTTTGCGGTCACGGTCGGAATACAAGAAGAACTCGCACTGCCTGATAAGGCCTGTTCCGCCGTCAATTTTGTGCATCAAATCGAAGACGTGCAGAATCTGCTCGGGGGTATACGGCGGGCGAGCCTGCTGGCCGTCACGAAAAGTTGTATCGGTAATCCAGATTTCGTCGGGCAATTCAAATTCGACAGATTGATTGTCGAATTCAGTGCGTGGAAATTCTTTATACGGGAACGTATCCCGATACAGGTTAGGTTCAGGAACATCCTGCAATTTGTATTTATCTGCCGCCATAAACACCTCCTTAAACAACAAGCGGTTCTGCTTAAAAAACTAAATCAAATTTATTAGCCGAGGTGGGATTCGAACCCACACGCCCGTTAAGGGCAGGGGATTTTAAGTCCCCAGCGTCTGCCATTCCGCCACTCGGCCGAAGTGAAATACTGTAACGTATCTGTCCGAATTTTGCAAACCGTTTCGGGAGAAGCGGCTATTGTCAGTTTAGGCAAGATACTTTTTAGCAATTTCCGCGTCGCTGAAGTCTATGGTTTTATCGCCGATTATCTGGTAGGTTTCGTGGCCTTTGCCAGCAATTAAAATGATGTCATCTTTTGAGGCGGTTTCAATGGCGTGTTTTATTGCATCGGCCCTTTCGAGCTCGACGAAGATTTTATCTGCTGTCGGTCTTTCGAAGCCGGTCATGATTTCCCCGATTATTAATTCGGGCGGTTCGCTCCGAGGGTTGTCGCTGGTGACGATTACGTAATCGGCGAACTGCTCGGCGACGGCGGCCATTCGAGGTCGTTTTGTTTTGTCTCTATCTCCGCCGCAACCGAACACTACCCGAAGTTTGCCTTTGCAAAGAGGCCTTAGAGTTGTAAGGACGTTTTTGAGGGCATCATCAGTGTGGGCGTAATCAATAAGGACTGTGAAATCACCGTCGAAGTCAACTTTTTCCAATCGACCGGGTACGGATTTTAGCGAGGAAAGCCCGGCGGCTACGGTCGGCAAATCGAAACCGGCTGCGAGACATAAACCGGCTGCGGCTAAATGATTGCTGACGTTATGTCGGCCCAAAAGCGGAGTGGTGACAAGAGCCTGGTTCGAGTCATATTGTAAGATGAAGGATGTTCCGCTGACATTGATTGAAACTTCTTTAGCCTCGATGTCAGCTTCGGTATCGAT
The DNA here is from genome assembly GCA_050123215.1 of Phycisphaerales bacterium. Taxonomy (GTDB): domain Bacteria; phylum Planctomycetota; class Phycisphaerae; order Sedimentisphaerales; family Anaerobacaceae; genus CAYMOE01. The sequence goes on from JASFHM010000014.1 coordinate 9,494, forward strand.
GCCGTACCAGAGAATTCGCGCTTTTGTTTTGCCTGAGATTTGTGCGGCGTGAGGCGACTCTTTATTAAGTACTGCAACAGAATCGGGAGAAAGAGCTTCGAAAAGAACAGACTTGGCGGCTAAATAGTTGTCCTCGGTTCTATGATAGTCGAGATGGTCACCG
>JASFHM010000015.1:0-9562 GCA_050123215.1 Phycisphaerales bacterium
GGCCAAGCCGGGGACTGAAGTTGAGGTCGAGCAGGTTCGTCATGAATTTCTGTTCGGGACTGCGATACCGGATAGCTTAGCAGAAAAAGATGCCAAAGCGATGTCAGATGCTGACAGGAAGATGTATTTGAAAGTCCTGAAAGAGAATTTCAACTATGCAGTGCATGAGAATGCGCTGAAATGGTATGACTGCGAGGTGACGCGCGGTGTTGTCGATTATTACAGAGCCGACAGGATATGGGAGATGTGTAACGAGTTAGGCATACCAATGCGCGGGCACTGCATATTCTGGGAGAAAGACGAATTTGTAATGGACTGGTTGAAGAAACTGAATAATGATGAGTTGCATGCAGCGGTGGCCAGCAGGGCGATTGATGTTACGAGGCATTTTAAGGGGAGGATCGAAGAATTCGATTTGAATAATGAGATGGTTAACGGGACATTTTTCCGCAGGCGGTTGGGCTATGGTATTGTCAGCGAGATGGCTTATATGGCAAAGGCGGGCAATCCAGATGCCGTTTTATTTGTGAATGATTATGGCATTATTGTCGAGAAGGGTTTTAATGCCGGTTCTTATATAGAACAAATCGAACATTTATTGGCTACCGGTGTGCCCATAGGCGGGATTGGATGCCAGGCGCATTTTGTAGCTTCGAGAAAAAATGACTCAACCGGCACGGCGGTTACTACGGACGAGCACGTTCAAAAGACCCTGGATAAGCTGGCGAAGTTTGGTTTACCGATTAAGATTACCGAATGTCTTTTCAGGGCCGATACCGAAGAGGGCATGGCCGAGGAGCTCGAGAGATTTTTCCCGATTGTTTTTGCTCATCCGAAGGTAGAAGCTATATTGATGTGGGGTTTCTGGGCGGGTGACCACTGGATGCCGGAAACAGCTATGTGGACTAAGGACTGGCGAGCGACGGCGCAGGCCGAGGCTTATCGTAAGCTTGTTTTCGGTAAGTGGTGGACCAGGGCCGAAGGTAAAGCCGATGAGGCGGGTGAATATAAGATACGCGGATTTTACGGCGATTATGTAATCGGCTCGGGCGGTGTCGAGAAGAAGGTGACACTCAGTAAGAGTAAGAAATCAGTTCAAGTAAGTTTTGAGTAATGGAAGTAATGGAAATATGAGCGAGAAGGAGCTCAGGACAGCAGTGCTCGGTCTCAAGGAGGAGGGAGAAGGACTGCTTGAGACGATAGCGGGGTCGGAACATTACAAGCTTATAGCCGTTGCGGATAAGGACAGCGAGCTTGTTGAAAGAGTAGCTCAAAGATACGGATGCAGCGCATTCGACGACTATCGGCAGTTTGTGATAGGTAATGAGCTGGATGTTCTTGTGGTCGCGGCGGGATTATACAGTTGTGAGCAGTACGTAAAATCCGCAATCAGGAAAAAGTTCAATATACTCAAAGTCCCTCCTGCCGGGCGTGACTTTGGTGAGGCTGTGGAATTAGCGAAGCTGGCTGAGGAGAATGAGGTAATTTTTACGGTCGCATCGGCTCAAAGATTCAGTAAAAAATATTCAGTTCTGCGGGAATTTGTCGAGCAGCAAGAGGAAAGGCCTTTATTAATAACAGCGGTGTGCAGCTACAGCCGCCAGACTCGACCGGCCTGGTACGGTGACCCGAAACTTGCAGGGGGAGGTGTGTTGCTGCGGGACTGCTATGGATTTATTGATGAGCTTGTGCTTGCGTTTGGTGTTCCGGAGCAGGTTTATTCGACGAATACGAATATGGCGGCTGACCGTCAGCAAAGGCATGCACTAACGGAAGACATCGCGGTGGTTGTGATGAGGTTTAGTGACAATTTCTGTGTGAACCTCGTAGCGAAAAGAAGCTCAGGAGAAAATGAGAAAAGTGAGACGTTGGAACTGTACTATCGGAATAAGGTTGTTACAGTCAGTGACAGTTCGCTTACTGCTGTTGATGTCGAAGGGAAAAAACTCAAAAGCAAACGATTCGGCCAGGACGATGATTCAGACATGTGTCAAATGCTTGAGAGTTTTGCTTTGGGTTGTCTTGTGCCTGAGGAAAATAAGCCTGTATCGACGATGCGGGAGCATCTGAATAATATGGCGGTGATTGAGGCGGCGTATTTATCGGCGAGGACGCGAATGCCGGAAGAGCCGGGCAGGATTTTGGCAATGACGGATAAATATACGGATTCCCGCCTTAGTCTAAAGTGACTTCCTGCTGGTATTCGGGGACGATGGTGTTGAAGCCAGCGTTTTCTTTGACGTAGTTTGCGAATGATTCAGCACTTTCTTTTTCGCCGTGAACTACAAAGACACATCGCGGAGGATTTTTCAGATTCTTCAGCCACTGCAACAGCTCATCCCGGTCGGCGTGTGAGCTGAAGCCTTTGACTCTCTCTATCTTTGCCTTGACCGGGCGTTCGACGCCGAGAATTCGAATGTTGTCTTCGCCGTCGACAATTCTTCGGCCGAGTGTTCCGATGGCCTGGTAGCCTACAAAGATTACCATAGTGGCGGGGTCGCTGATGTTGTTGGCAAGGTGATGCTTAACTCGGCCTCCGGTGCACATCCCGGAGCCTGCTATGATTATGTAAGGCCCCTTTAGTTCGTTGAGGGCTTTTGATTCGTCGGTGGAACTGGTAAGATTCAGCTCAGGGAAGTCAAATGGTGATTCGTGGTTTCTTAAGAGCTCTTTCATTTCGCTGTCGAACATTTCAGGGTGATGCCTGAAGACGTCTGTGATTTTAGCGGCCATGGGGCTGTCGAGAAAGACCTTGATGGGAGGTATTTTTTCTTCGAGAAACAACCCATTGAGGTAGTAAAGTACTTCCTGTGAGCGTTCGAGAGCAAAACTCGGGATGATGATTTTTCCCCCGCGCTGGTAAGCTTCGTTTATGAGCGCGGCTAATCTGTCTTTGATGCTTTCGGTCGGCTCGTGTGTTCGGTCGCCGTAAGTTGACTCGGTGACGACATAGTCGGCCTGCTCGAAACAATCGGGGTCCTCAACAATTGGTCGGTCGGGCCTTCCGATGTCACCGGTGAAAAGGATAACTCGCTGTTTACCTTTTATTTTTGCGGTTACTTTTATGATCGATGAGCCGAGGACATGGCCTGCATTGTAGAAACATACTTCGATTGTTTCATCAAGACGTTTGCATTGTTTATAGCCGATGGGCGAAAACAAGGGAAAGACTGCCTGCGCATCTTCGGTCGTATAGAGCGGTTCTTCGGGATATGGGCCTTTTCGGCCTTCCTTTTGGTGACGTTTCTTTTTGTACGCGGCATCTTCTTCCTGAATGTGGGCCGAGTCGAGCAGAATAATCTTTGCGATTTCGGCGGTTGCGTTGGTGCAGTAGATTTTTCCGTTGAAGCCTTCTTTGACGAGTTTAGGCAAAAGGCCGCAGTGGTCGAGGTGTGCGTGGGTCAGAAGGACAGCGTCTATGGTGTTCGGCTCGACGGGGAATTTTTCCCAGTTGCGGGAAAGGAACTGACGTTCCTGATAAATACCGCAGTCGACGAGGATTTTGGTACCGTCGAGTTCGAGCATATGGCGAGAACCAGTGACATTTTGGGCTGCGCCGAGGAATCTGAGTTTCGCTTTCATTTACCGCCTCATATTTAGATTTTGATGGGCAGGATTCTAACGGCGGAAGGTGATTATGACAAGGAATTTGTGTAATTTCTCTTGTGTGCCGTTAAAGCGAATATATAATCTGCAGCTATGAGAAAGATAACTATTTACATTTTATTGAGCCTTCTTGTTCTGGCAGGTTGTCAGGAGCAGGAGATTCAGCAGGCGCAGGTAGAGGAGTCAATCGAGCAGGTAGAAAGTCAGAAACAGGAGCCCGTCGCAGAGGCAACCGAGGTGAAGCCCGAGTCGGAACAGGTCGCGCAGTTTGAAATCACGATGAAAATAGTGACTGTCGATAAGGATGAGTACGCGGCGATTGACGAGATATGGGGACGTGTGACCAAGGGTATTTTAGTGTCGATACGGCCGGAAATACTCGATGAGGCAGAGCTTATAATAGGAATGGGCTGGCGCGACTTCGCAGGCAGGCTCGATGGAATTACAAAGAAGCTGAGTTCCGTTGAAGAGAAAGAAATATCTGTTAGGGTTAGCGAGAGCAAGTCCGCATATTTTGCGATTGGCGAAAGAGTGTTCATTGATAAGTTCTTCTATTACGGCCGATGGTATGATGCGAGTAAATATAAATTAGCGGACGCCGTGAGGTCATTGAAAATAGTGCCGCGTGATATACCGGGAAGGGACCTTATTAATCTTCGTATAACACCGGTGATGAAGGGACTTCTAAGTGACGGCAGCGATATGGAATTTGTCCAGACGGAGGTTGGTTTGACTTTGAAACCGTTACAGCCCGGTGTTATAGGGGCACCGGTCCAGTGGAGTGATTATCTGGCGACAGCCCTTCTTCGTTCAAAGGAAAACGGCAAAGATAGACAAAGTCTGCTTGTGATTAAAGTGCGTAAGTTGTAGCTGCCTGTATAGCGTCGTCAAGCAGCGGGGTTAGATTCGACCATTCGAAACGTTGGGTGATTTTCTTCGCTTTGTTCGGTCCGTTTTGCCACAGGTCGGCTTTTTCAATTCTGTTTATGAGCATTTCAAGTTTGGCAGCTAAATCATCGATTGTTCCGTCGTAGAAAAATTCTTCATATTCCGGGTTTTTATCGAGTTGAAGAATTTCGGGATAGGATAATCGCTTCGGCAACAGAGGATAAGCTCCGGCGGATACGGATTCTGCGACGCTCAGGCCGAAAAACTCGTGGTTGGCGGTTGATACGATTATATCAGCTTGTTGCAGAGCGGTTTTGTAATCGGTTTTTTGCTGATAGCCCCAGTGGTCTATATGGTCGGCGAAATAGTTTTTCGCCCGGTCGAACACTTGGGGTGTATCCCGGAACTGCTGGCCGATGACGCCAAGGCGAAAAACAATGCCTCGGTCTTTTATTATTTTGACCGCTTCGAAAAAATCTTCGGGGTTTTTATCATGCTCCCATCTGGCGGACCATAGTATTCGAACGGGGCCGGGTTTTGTTTCAGTTCGCGCTGGAAATGGTTCGATGCCCGGCGGATGGATGAGTGACTTTAACTTGATTTGCCTGACAGTATCGGTTGGCTGATAGTCGGGCATTTTGTTGAGAAAAGCCGCAAGTGCTTCGAGGAAAGAGTCTCTGTGATAGACTGAGTTGAACCAGACGCTTTTTGCGGCAAGGGCGGTGGTAAGATTGGTCATAGCGAACTGGTAATCACGCTCATCTTCAAATCGTACCGGATAAGTGAGCTGATTTTCGTGGAAGTATGCCACTGCGTTAAGGTTTTTTACAGGGTCGGAAACGAGGCCGAGAAATTCTGCGAGGTTTAGCATGTCGGAACAAAAGATAACATCCCAGCTTTGACCCGATTGTATTCTTTCGTTGACATCATGAGCGAAGGTAATGGCGGCGTGTCGCATTCGCCATTTCCATTTGTACGCGGGCAGGGTCAGGATAGTCCAGTCATGACGGCTGAGTTTTGACCAGCCATCGAGAAAGGCCTGATGAGAGCCGCCGTAATACGGTTCGAGAGCGAGAATTCGCATAGCTTTTAATATTGTTTGATTATGATTTCATCAAGCGGGCGTTTGGGAACATGGTGAACGCCGCCGCTATCGCGCCAGTATTTGATGTCACCGTCTTTTGATGTTTCTATTACAACTTGCTCTTTCGGCTTACCCAACGCGATGACGAGAAGTATCTGGTACTGTTGTGGTATACTTAGTTTTTCGGCCAATTCTTTTTTTACAGTACCAATCATGCAGCCTCCGAGGCCACGTTCGGCAGCTCCGAGCAGAATACTCTGTGCAGCGATACCGTGGTCGCAGCCGAACGATTTGGAAATTCCGGTGTCACCGAGAATAATTACATAAGCGGACGGCCTTTCACCTTCGTCGGGACCCGGCCAATCTTTGAGATAACCGGCCCATGCAAGATGCTCGACTATGATGGCATTGGTTTTTTCATCGCAGGAGAGGATAAATTTAAGCAGCTGGAGATTGGCACCGGAAGCTGAAAGCCGGGCCAAATCAACAAGCTCGCGAAGAGTCTGCAAATCAATTTTGAATTGCTGGTCAAACCTGCGATAGCTTCTGTTTTGTTGAATCAAATCCTTTAGCATTTCTATTCTCCCAGATGCCTGATTAAGCCGTATTGTCTTGGTACGACCATATCGGCTTTTCTCGGCTGTTCGCTTTTTTCATCTTTGTAGTCAACGTCCATTATCTCAATAAAGTCGGCGGTGTAGTCTCTAAGTACGCCCGAGTATTCGATAACTTTTTCGTTTTTTACCATCTCGAGAACAACTTTGTTGCCTATGTAGCGTTCAAGCAGAGGCTCATAAGAAGTACCCACCGAGCCCATTAACTGCTGTTTCATCTGAGTGACATATTTGTCTTGGCTGCTGATGGTCGCACCCGCACCGGCGGTTTTCTTGACCCTGCTAATCAGCAGATTCACAACTTCAGCAATGGAGTCTCTAATTGTTCTAAAAACGTTGGCCGTTTTTCTTCTTGCCTTGGCAAAAAACTTAGGGTGATAAGTTTTGACAAGTTTTTTTTGTCTCAGCTTTTTATTTTCGTTGGACAGTTCGTCGAGGAATCGGATAAGCACCTGGATTTTCGGGTACTCGTATTTGTAGAGGATATAACTTGCTTCTTCGTGGCCTTCGGTATCTTTTTGTTTGTTCTGATAGATTAGTTCCAGACCGGTATTTTCTATTCTGAGTCGGCCCCATATTTTTTTACCGTCGGTGTGCAAAAGGTTGACGCAATTACTCTTGAAGTCCATGAGGCATTTGTCTCTCGTTATCCGCCTGACAAACGCGGCGATAAGAGTAGCCAAGGCGATGAAGGCAATGGTAATGGCAAATGAGTTATCCATAGCATTATCCTCTGATATTTGTGCTTGAAAAAGTCTGTAGAGAGGATAGCTGAAACCACGAACCCAGTCAAAAAAAATAAGTCTGCTGTTAGTACAAAGTGTATGAAATTTCCGTGTGGGAGTTAATCGGTCTTGCGATAGGTTTTTTTATATTTGTTGTGATTCGATGGGCTCTAACGTGATGTCGTTCAGTTCAATCGACGAGGCGGTGGCGTTCAGACAGGTTATGGCGTGTTCGAGAGCCTTGATTCGTTGGGAAGCTTTTTGAAGGGCGTTTTGAGCCGCTTTTTTGATTTTAGTGTTCTCGGTAGAGATGCTGCTGAGCCTTTGGGCAGCGTCGGTTTTGAGATTGCTTATCTGCAGGGCGAACTCTTTCGTTTTTTCATTAATTTCCGCATCAGCACCGAGCTTTGCCATATTACACTGTTCGAGCAGTCTTTCATTAAGCTCTTCGGCCCGTGCGGCCTTTCTGATGTTGGCGGCGATTTGCTCATTGGCCTGCGCAAGTTCCGACTTGAGTCTTAGAAGCTCCTCTTCTTGTTCCTGCAGTTTTTTCCCGGATTGAACATTTACCTGTGTTATATCTTGCTCATGTTGTTGCTTGAGCTCGGCCAGTTGCTGACGGTGCAGCTTTTCTCTTTCAGCAGTGTTGGCCTCAGATTGAATTTGCTGGTTTTCTAATTGACCGGCTAAGTTTCGTATAGTCTGTTCGAGCTGTTTTACCCTGTCACCGAGGGCAAGCTGTTGCTTTTGCGACTGTTCGTTTATAGCCTGGAGCTTCTGCTGGGCCTGGGCTTTCAACTGGCTTATTGCCTGCTGATAGTTTGACTTATCTTTGCCTGCCTGCTGCACAGTTTCGCTCAGCTTTTGTTGCAGTGTCGCGTTTTGTTGTTTTAACTGGGCAATCTGTCGGGCGCAGAGGTTAATTTTCTGCTGGGCCTGAGTCTTCAAACCGGCTATCTGGTCGGTGAACAGGTGAGATTTTTTCTGTAGCTCATTCTCGGCATCAACCTTCGCCCGGACGCACTGCTCGACGAACCGTTCATCCATCTCTTCGACTCGCGCCTTTGCCTTTTGGCTGGTTTTGATTTGAGAAACAGCCTGGGAGAAAGTTTCCGAACATTGGTTAAGCCGCGCCTGTAATTGCGCTATCCTGGCCAAGTGATTTTTACAGTGCGGGCATTGACCCGCATTGTTATCGGACTTAGATGCTTCTGACTTTCTTTTTGTACCCGAAGAAGACATATCGAAGAAAATCCGTTTTCTTAATCAATAGGTTCGATTTCCGGTAAATCCCGGCAAAATCCCTGCTTATATATTCGGCATTTGGGGCTTCGAAACTGTAGGCTTTGCGGATGTATATACTGCTTTCGCAAAGAACGATAGTATGAATAAGAACTTCGGCGGATTATTATTTAATCTTCCGCCGAGGCGGCATTTTTAGGATTGAGTGTTAGTTGAAGTTTGGAGTTTATCCCCGTATTTGATTAATCTCCAGATTTCATATTTGGCCCTTGGATTACTATTCAGCTCTGTAAAATGCACTCCGATTTGCACAGAGTTGTGGACTTGGGACTTTATAACATATTTGATTTTAGCGGTGACATTAAAGTCGATGTTCTCCAGGATGGTTTTAATTCGAATATCCACTTGTTGGTCTTGTTTGAAGTATTCTTCGAAGTCCGGCGGCAAGATAACCTGTGCACCTTCTGGTGAAATGTCTGCCAATAATCCCCTCCAGTGTTGTGCCGCTCGATTCTGTTCTGTTTGCTCGTCGGATGCGCCGGTCGATAATGTAACGGTCGCGTGCATAAATTTGTAAACAGCTGATCTGGTGGATTTCCTTCGGTCGGGTGTTCCGGAATTGGGGCCTGGTGTCTGCATAGTCAATCTTTACTCAAAGGCTTATTCAGGTGTTTAGCTGCGCTATGTTAAGTTAATATCGGCTAAAATGGGGATTATTTTCAAGTTTTTTGCACCACCAGTGACATATGTATGGCATTGAGAGGGTCATTTGAGTGACATGCAAGTGGATATAAAAAGGCTGTTATCAGTACTGACAATTAATTCGAGATGGTATAATTGCTACATCTTACCCCTGTTTACATTTATTATTCCGATTTCAATACCACCAGTGAAAAACTGGTGGATGGAAATAGCCGCTGTCTTCCGGTATAACTGGTAGTATGGACTATAGGAAGCAGGGGCATTGCATTTACTACACTGTTTATCATTTGGTGATAGCGACCAAATATAGGCGGAAAATACTAAGAGCAGGTTTTGGCGAATACCTCAAGAAGCTGGTTGTAGGAATAGGCAAGCAGGTTCCGGAAATTGAAATAATAGAAGTTAATGCAGATGCGGACCACGTGCACATATTACTAACGATACCGCCAAAGATGTCTGTTAGTGAGGTTGTCAAAGAAATTAAAGCCAAAACCGGCTTGTATATGCGTAAGAAGTTCCCATTTTTAGACAAAGTATATTGGGCCAAAGGCGGTATTTGGTCGCGTGGCTATTTTGTATCAACGGTTGGAATTAGTGAATCTACGATTAGGAAATATATCGAAATGCAGGGCCAGGAAGACAGCGGACAAGCTCTGCTTGAATTCTAAAATGCCACCAGTTTTAACTGGTGGTTTTTTACT
>JASFHM010000016.1:0-9546 GCA_050123215.1 Phycisphaerales bacterium
TCGCTTCTGGCAAGACAAGCCCGATCAAGACTATAGAGATTGAGGGAATATCAGCAGAGATAATTTTAAAAACATTCGGATTGCAATAAACAATTAGGATTAGATGTCAGAAAATATGATAAAAGACAGCCAAGATGGCTTCGAATATGAGGCATCGCTTAAGTATATGCTGAAGCTCTCGGGGCCGATGGTGGTGACGAATATTTCGTTCACCGCCATGCAGTTTATCGACCGCTTTATGGTATCGAGGCTGGGCACCGAATCGTTGGCCGCGGTATTACCGGCGGCGATGGTTTCATTTCTACCTTCGAGCCTTTTGCTGGGGATAATGACCTGCGTCAATACGTTTGTAAGCCAATCGCTGGGCCGTAAAAAATACGGTGACTGCTCAAACTACTGCTGGCAGGCCATAATCATGGGCTTTTTGTACTCGGCAGTTTCCTTAGCGATTATGTGGCCGGCTGCGGGCTGGATATTTCGAGTGATGGGTCAGCCCGAGGAGATAATAGATCTGGAAGTCGTCTATCTGCGCGTCATGCTCTACAGCCAGTTCCTAGCGGTGTTCATCTGGTCGAGCAGCCAGTTTTTCATGGGGATTCACCGGCCAATAGTTACGATGTGGGCAGCCATCGTTGAACAGATTGTCAATGTATTTTTCAATTATCTTTTGATATTCGGCCACTTCGGATTTCCAAGAATGGGTATTGCAGGTGCCGCATGGGGAACATTTATCGGCATGGCGGTCGGCTCTGTTATCCGGATGGCTGCTTTTCTTTTCGGCGGTATTAACGAACGTTATGAAAGCCGAAAGAGTTTCGGTATAGATTTGCCGCGGATTCTCGACCTTGTGAAAATCGGTTTACCAGCAGGTTTGGCTTTGATGATAGGCGTCGCAGCATGGGGTACGATATTATTCGGTCTTATTGGTAGATTCGGCAAAGAGCCTCTTGCGGCGACAGGTGCGGTCCTTTCATGTATGAACGTTTCGTTCATGCCCATCGTAGGTATATCTACAGCGCTGACCGCGGCGGTCGGTAAATCCATCGGCAGCGGACGAAAAGAACTGGCGATGAAGCAAACATCTGTCTGCGTGAGAATAGCATTTGTTTATATGGGTTTTATTGGCATATGCTTCTTCCTGTTCAGAGGCCCGATCATGGAGTTTTGGGCACCATTTGACGATAAAGTAGTAACGGCGGGTACTAACATATTGATTTTCGCAGCTTTGTTTCAGTTTTTTGATGCACTTGCTATTATATACATTGGCGCACTTCGAGGCGCTGGTGATACTGCGTGGCTGGCAGGTGTTTCAGCAATCGCGGCGATTCTTATACTTGGAGCCGGCGGATTCTTAGTAGTTGCGTTGATGCCCGGATTAGGTGCATCAGGCCCATGGGCGGCGGCGCTTGCAGAGATTATGTTCGTCGGTCTGGCAAACCGCTGGAGGTTCAAGAGTAAGAAGTGGATGCGAATCGATTTATTCAAGCGGCGTGTCGTAAAAATGGCCGGTGAAATAGAACCCGTAGTAGAATAATACTTAGGAAAAGCTGACCGTGTCTGCAAAAACAAAACTTAATTTGATTTTTGGGCTGATGCTCACTTTAACAATATTAGCTGTCGGCGCGCATAAGCCCCTTGCAAACGAGAATGTAAACGGCCTGTATGTAAAATCGATTGAACAAGTACTACGGCTGGAACCTGAAGAAGTGGATTTGGGAATAGCCTCGCTGATAATAGCCGAAGAATGGTCGGAGATCGTACCGGGCCGAAGGTATCAACAGGAACTCGATGATATGGCTTACGAGATTCGAGGCCGTATCGAGAAACAAGGCTTGCAGAACAGCTATAAAGCTATTCATATTATAAACGATTACTTATTCAACGAGCTTGGATACACATCGGTTAAAGAAGCAAGTGATGCGAACGATTTGTTTCTGCACTCAGTAATGGACAGAAAAAAAGGTTACTGTCTCAGCTTGTCTATTCTTTATCTTGCAATTGGTGAACGGCTTGGGCTGCCACTATATGGAGTTGTTGTGCCGAGCCATTTTTTCGTAAGGTACGACAATGGGCCGGTGCGGTTCAATATCGAGACAACCAGCAAAGGCGGTTACGCAAACGATGAGCACTACATAGAGAAATTCAATGTTCCTGACAACGGCCACGACAGCATATACATGCAAAACCTCAACAAAATGCAGAGCTTAGGATGCCTTTTTAATAATCTGGGCAATGTTTATAGCGATGAAGGAAATATCGATGCGGCAATTAAGGCACTGGAAAACGCGGTAAGAATAAATCCTTCGCTGGCCGAGTCGCGAACTAACCTTGGTAATATGTACTTGCAAAAAGGTCGAATTAACGACGCGGTATACAATTACCGGCAGGCATTGTCTATAAATCCTGATGATGCAAAAACCTATAACAATCTCGGTAACGCTTATCTCGAGCGGGAGTGGTTTAACGAAGCTATTGGCGCGTACACGAAATCTCTGGGACTGGACAACGATTCGATAGAGGCGCGGATGAATATCGCAACGGCCTACAGCAAACTGGGATTGACCGAAAAAGCTGCGGTGTTTTTAAGAGAAGCAATCTCAATGCAGCCGAACAAGAGCACCCTTTACAGTCAACTCGGTGGAATCTATTACAACGCCGGAAAGTACGACAAAGCAATGAATGCATATAAGAAAGCCATACAAATTAACTACAAAGATGCCGAAGCTCATTACGGGATGGGGCTTTGCTACAGCAAGCTGGACATGGTCAAGAATGAAATCATCTCGTATAAGAACGCCCTGGCGGCAAAACCGGACATGGTAGAAGCATTGGTCAATCTTGGTAACGCATATTTTGCTCAGGAAAAATACGATAAAGCTGTTAAGCAATATAAAAAAGCGGTAGCTTTAGCACCGGATGACTACACGCTTTACTATAACCTCGGGGCTGCATACACGAACGAGAAGATGTTTAAAGAATCTGTCGCGGAATATCTAAAGGCTATCGAGTTGAACCCGGATATGGGTGATGCGCATAACGGCCTAGCTTACGCGCTTTACAAACTAAAGAACTATCCAGAGGCATACAAACATCTCTTAAGGGCGACACAACTCGGTGTTCAAATAGATGAGAAGCTACTCAAAGCCATCGAGCGGAAGATGCGCTAATACCGATAAAAAATTCAGAAAAATGCCATTGCCGTGAACTTTTTTCGAGACTTGCACGTAGTTTCAGCATATATTCTCTAGAGCTTGGCAAGTTGCTACACTTCAAAACTCTCTTTTGGGAGGCACGAAAATGAAATGCGTAATTCAAACAATAGCATTAAGTATTCTGATAATCATTATTTTGTCAACTTCATCGGGTTTCGCGACACAAACAGACACACCACAGGCTGAAAGTGAAATTTTGCAGATTGCACTTTTCAAAAACGGCTTGGGGTACTTTCAACAAAAGGTCATCTGCCCTGATGATGCAACGCTATTCAGTTTTACACCTGCCGCTGCTGCATCGCACGGAACGTTTTGGGTTTCTTATTCCAACCAGGTCAGGTTCGAAAGTCTAAACGCCAAAATAACAGAAACGGAGACTTTCAAAACAGCAACATCAATCGTAGAAGTAATCAAGGCCAACATCGGTCACCAGGTTACCTTGCTTGTAGGCAACGAAACGATTTCGGGCAGGATAAAGTTTTTTGCTGACAATCCCGAACCTGTCGAGCCGAATCCATATCAGCCAGGTCCCGGCGGTGCGCCTGAACAAAGCAGAGCTCACATTCCGTATTACTCACCGGCTAATCTGGTTATCATCGAAACAGAGCAGGGAGATATCTGCATCAATCCGCACAGCGTCACCAAGGCCGAATTCCCCGGAGGCTCTTTGGAAAACAGCCTCCCGGAAAAAACAAAAAAAATGGTGCTTGATGTGCAGCTTGCAAAGGCTGCCGACGGCGAGCCTCTTTCGATAAGCTATCTAGCCAAAGGCATAACATGGGCACCGAGTTATATAATCGATATCTCTGATAGCGAGAAAGCACGGCTCAGCAGCAAAGCCGTTGTAATAAACGAAGCGGCCGAGCTTGATAATGTAACGTTGCAGTTGGTGACCGGCTTTCCTAACCTGCAGTTAGCGGATGTTCTGAGCCCTCTGGCAAAGAAGGAAACTCTGGCGCAGTTTCTACAGGCCCTGAATCAGGGCCAAAGTGAACGACGACGTCGCGGCAGGTTCGAAAATGTTATGACCCAAAGCCCCGCTTATTCCGCGCCAGCAATAGGTGGTATGCTGCCTGAGTACGGTACGGCAAGGCCGGGAATGATCGCAGAGGATTTATTTTTCTATCCGGTCGAGAAGGTGACGCTCGGCCGCAATGAAACAGGTTATTACCCGCTATTTACCGAATCTGTATCTTATGAGCATATATACAAATGGGACATTCCCGACTATATCAACGAAGAAGACAGGTACTATTACAACCGCAGTAATGTACAGCAACAGGATATAGAAGAAGTATGGCACTGCGTGAGGCTTGAAAATAAAAGCACTTTGCCATGGACGACAGCGCCGGCACAGATTGTAAAAGCAGGCATGATTCTCGGTCAGGACACGTTGAAGTACACGCCCATCAGCGGCGAGAACGATGTCCGTATCACTCAGGCAATCAACATTAAAGCCGAACAAGTGGAAAATGAAATCGAGCGGAAGCGCGACGCGGCACAGATGTATGGCCGACATTTCGATTTGGTAACCGTCGAGGGTAATCTTTCACTAACCAATTTTCAGGACAAAAATGTAAAAATCGAGGTCTCTAAAATTCTGTCCGGCGAGGTCAAAACAACTCAACCGGAGGCTGAAATTAAAACCCTGGCGAGAGGCCTTAAGAGAATGAACTCCACCAGAAAACTGACCTGGATAATTGAGCTTGAACCAAAGCAAAGTAGTGAAATAACTTACACTTACGAAGTGTATGTCCGTCGTTAATGGCAAACAAGGCGAGGCGGGCATATTTGATAGATATGAGGCAACAAAAAGCGTTGATGTTACGCCGCGGAGGGGGTATATTCTGTCCATACTAAAGATTATTGGAGAGAAACTATCGTGGACAGAATCAAGATATCACTAACATCAATTATAGCACTTGGCGTGTGTTTCGCAGTTATGGGCGACGACCTCAAGTCGAATGAACTGTCGGCGTACTACGGCTTCGAAGAGATGGAAATAGTCAAGCTGGACTGGGGGATTAAGGCACTTCAAATTACAGACATCAACGGTGACGGCAGGAATGATATTGTCATCTCCAACAACCATAAATCGAGAATCGAAGTATTAATCCAGAAAGAAGAGATTAGCCTGGAAGAAGCTCCGGTAGCTGTGGACCCGGAAGATGCGGACATAAACGCGCTCGAGCCGCCAACGCGTTTCAATAAGCAACCGATAGCAGTATCACAAAAGCTTTACAGCCTGGTATGCGGCGACCTTAATTCGGACGGGATAACCGACTTGGCATTTTACGGCGAGCCGAAGGGACTGTATGTGCTACTGCAAAAAGACAGAGAAACTGCAGATGAAACAGACAGCAAACTAAACTGGCGAACGAGAAAGAAAATAAATATCGACGACGGGCTGTTAACGCCCTATGCGCTGGTTTGCGAGGACTTGAATAACGACGGCCTCGACGATTTGGCATTAGCCGGACGTGACGTTATTTATTTAATTCTACAAAAAGCCGATGGAACACTAGCCGAGCCGGTCAAGTACCCAAGCACATCACAATTGAGAGCTATCGAGCCGGCTGACCTGAATGCAGATAATATAAACGATTTGGTGATGATAGTGAGTGAACTTGAAAAACCCATACATGTCCGCTTTGGTATGCCGGGCGGTCAGTTGGGGCCGCAGGTTCAATTATCCGCTGAGACACCATGGGCAATGGAATTTTTCGACATCGATTCAGTACCTGGAGAAGAAGTTCTCACCGTCGACGGTGTAAGCAAGCGACTGATTTGCTATAAACTGGTAAGTGAGATTGAACAAGAGACTGATTGGCCTGTACTGTTTTATCCCCTGGCATCAGGCCAAGGCAGCGCCGACCGTGATTTGGTTATCGGCGATGTCGATGGAGACGGTCTGGAGGATGTTATTGTCAGTGACCCGGCTGCGGCAGAGACGATTCTTTATAAACAGACAGATAGAGCAGGCCTGTCCGAACCGGCAAAATTTCCTTCCTTTGCAGACGTTACGAACCTATCCGCAGTTGATATAGAGGGTGACGGAGCCGTGGAACTCGGCGTGCTAAGCGTTAAAGAGAAGGTCATCGGTCTCAGCAGATACGAAGACAATAGGCTCACCTTTCCAAAGCCGCTCGACATAGTTGACGAGCCCGTAGCAATGGAACTTGCTGATATCGATGCAGATGGACGTTTTGACTGCGTTTATGTTGCGGTAGACGCTAACGAAACAAGATGGCTTAGAGTAATCAACGACCTGGATATCCACACCAAAAGTATTCTACTGGCTGCGAAAGAATTGGAACTTCTTGCCGAACCCGACATGGACGAGAAGGGATTAAAGCTCGAAGAATTAAAATCAAACCCCGATGGGATGAAAGTTCTGGATGCGGACCAAGATGGCCTGATGGATGTGCTGATATTCGATAAATATAATCCGCCCCCGCTGTTCGCACGGCAGGTCGAAAAGGGAAGATTCGAGCTGGTGGATTCGCCAAAATCACAGGCGAGTCTGACTAAAGAAGCAAGCCTCTCATCTATTGCGCTGGCCGATGTTGATAACAAGGCCGGAGCGGAGTTTCTCATAGCACAGAATAACTTTGCAAGAAGTCTCACATTCTCGGATAAAGGCAGCTGGGAGGTTATCGACCAATATAACGCCAAGAGCAGAGAGAATAATATATCAGCGGTGGCGGCATTCGATATGACCGCAGATGAGCTCGTGATGCTGCTTCTCGACGGCCAAAAGGGACAACTGCAAATATTGAAGAAAGGTGCGGACAAAACTTTTCGATTCGACAAGGAACTCGATGTCGGTAAATGGACTGGGGCAAAACATCTTAAAATGCTTCAGGCCGCGGTTACCGGCGACCAGGCCGAGAGTATCGTTCTTTTCGACAGTGAAAAGTTTGCAATCATAACACCACCAAGTACTACCAGGGCGCCGATGCATCTTGAACAACAGTTCAGTTACGAGACCAAGATTAAGGACGGAGCATACGGGCATCTGACTGTAGGCGAAATCAACTCGGACGACCGGGCCGATATCATAATGGTCGAGTATAAACACAACCATGTGGAGATACTCGCTCTTGATGAACAGTTCAAGCCGGTTCCGGCAATGCGGTTTAAGATATTCGAGGAAAAAAGCTATAGAGACAGCAAACAAACGCGCCAGTCCGGCGTCGAGCCGAGGGAGCTTAAGGTTGCTGATGTAACCGGCGACGGCAAGGATGATTTGGTTACGGTTATCCACGACAGGATAATCATTTATCCTCAGGATTAGATGGACACCAAGGGCAAAAGAGTCTGCGTTGCACTTAGCGGAGGAGTGGACAGTTCCACGGCTGCGGCGATTCTGCTTGAGAGAGGATACAATTGCTTCGGTGCATTTATAATCAGTTGCGAGCAGGCCGCCGAATCAAGCATAAAGGCTCGAAAAATCGCAGATGAACTCGGCATAGAGCTTCACATCCTCGATTTACAAAAAGATTTTGAGCAGATACTTGAATATTTCTGCAGTGAATACAAACGGGGACGAACACCGAATCCGTGTGTTTATTGCAACCGGTTTATTAAATTCGGTAAGCTGTTGAGTTTTGCACAAAGCAAGGGAGCGGATTATCTGGCTACCGGTCACTACGCAAAAATCATAAAAAACAAAAATCAACAGTGGCTTTATGCCGCTGATACAGTTAAGGACCAGTCCTATGCTTTAGCAATGATACGAAGAGATGTACTGGAGCATTTGCTTTTACCCCTGGGTGATTATGACAAAGAGCAAATACGAGAAATGGCAAAACAGCTTAAGCTCAGCAGCGCCAAGCGGGAAGAATCGCAGGAGATATGTTTCATACCCGACGACGATTATGCAGCCGCTCTGGAGCAGCGTTGTCCCGAGGTTGCCCGACAAGGTAAGATAGTAAACAGTAAGGGAAATATTCTGGGCCAGCACAACGGCGTGCACAAATTCACAATCGGTCAGCGACGAGGCCTGCGTGTTGCGATGGGTGTACCTTATTATGTGGTTGGGCTCGACGCTGAAACGAATACGGTGATACTCGGGCCTAAAGAAGAACTCATGCATCGAAGACTCTCGGCAAGCGAGGTCAACTGGCTGATAGACGAACCGCATAAGCCATTTTGTGCAACAGTAAAAACTCGCTACAACGATAACGGTAAAGTAGCGAAGGTTTATCCAAAAAGCGATGTTGTCGAGATTGAGTTTGATGAGCTGGTGGCGGCGATAACACCCGGGCAACTGGCTGTATTCTACATTTCGCAAGGTCGGAACAGCCGAGTCGCCGGAGGTGGTTGGATTAACCGAGCATGGGACTGAAAACACCGATTAACGGTCAATTTATCCATCATTGACCATATCCAGCTTTGTGATATAATTCTGAGTTTGGGAATATTTAGGGGATATGGCTCCGCGGAGCCCAAAATTGTTAAGGTGCTGGATATGTCAGAAAAAACGCTTGGAGAATTGGCAGATTACGTGGAAGGCCAGGTACTTGGAGATACTAGTATTATTATCAACTCGGCGTCCACACTTAACCGAGCAGGCGAAGGCGAAATAAGTTTCCTCGCCAATAACAAATATGAAAAGCAGCTTCAAACCACCAAGGCAAGTGCCGTTATTGTGAGCAAAGATATCAAATCAGCACCGATACCACTATTAATATGTGAAGACCCTTATTATGCGTTTATGCAGATAATGGTTTTGCTGCATGGTCATCGAAAGCACAAAAAGGTAGGGATAAGTCCACAGGCAAACATTTCTGACAGTGCGAAAATCGGGGTTGACTGCCAAATTCATCAGTTCGTGACAATTGAAGACGGGGCAAAAATAGGTAACGGCTGTATTATTTATCCCTGCGCATATATAGGTCAAAACGTGCAGCTTGGCAATGACTGCATAATCTATCCCAATGTTACCATATATGATGGCTGCAGGCTCGGTAAGCGCGTTATCATTAACGCTAACTCGGTGATTGGTGAGGACGGATTTGGCTACGCAAGCCATAAAGGCATACATCACAAGATACCGCAGATTGGCAGTGTTGTTATTGAGGACGACGTGGAAATAGGTGCATGCTGCGGCATTGAGCGAGGCACCTTAGGAGATACGGTCATAGGTCAGGACAGTAAAATCGGCGATTTGGTTACTATCGGGCACGGCGCTAAAATCGGGTCCCACTGTTTGCTCGTAGCACAGGTCGGAATAGCCGGCTCGACAACCCTGGGGCACCACTGTATCGTAGGAGGACAAGTCGGGATTGTTGGTCATATTAACATCGGAAACAACGTCATGATTGCCGCT
>JASFHM010000017.1:0-9525 GCA_050123215.1 Phycisphaerales bacterium
TGGTCTTTCTTTGACTCGTAGATATCACCGAGTATTTCCTGAAGCTCAACCACATCGGGATTAATCTGCTCGGCGCGTTGACCGTAAAGCAGAGCACTATCGTATTGCTCAATCTCACTATAGCATTTGGCTGTATTGATGTGAGCCTGCAAATGGTCCGGCTGAAGCTCACACGCCCTGACATAAGCCTTAACGGCCCGGGCGAAACGTTTCATAGTTTGATACACTTTCCCAAGATTGAAGAAGTCGTGAAAAGACCAGGGATTTAATTCGGAAGCTTTCTGGTAAGAATCAGCGCTTTCTTCGTATCGGCCCATTTGCTGATGAATGTCACCACGTAACGAGTAAGCCAGAGAAAAGTTTTCATTTTTCTCAACGGCCTTGTCAAGATTGTCAACGGCTTCGTCGTGCTTTTGTAGCTCATTGAGCATAACTGCATCGACATATAAATCGACTACGGATTTGCCCCTCCGACCGTGACAGCCGCACATAAGTAATAATAGCGCCGCTACGTAAGAGCACAAAACTAACCGGCGGTAACCGGGTTTTTCAAACATTACTTTGCCCCCTTTCACACATAGGGATATTCATTAAAAACTCACCTGGCTCGTAGTTATCGCTCATGATACCACAACTAATTACAGCAGAGTAACTTACGCTGCCAAAAACTCTCAATCTCATCTCTGGCGCACAATCAAGCCTCAACTGCTGGATGTTTGACATCAAGCAGCCAACCGTATATTATATCGGTCCAAATTGGCTCAGGGCTTTACGCTCAAAACGCAAAACAGGCCTATTTAGGCAGATGTTATGGACGAGGCATGGCCTCGTCTCTGTTATTTTAATTGAAGGGTAAATATTTTATGCCCAAAACAAAAATCTCACTGAAAAAACGGCCGGCGATGCTGATTATCCGAGATGGATGGGGCTATAACCCTAAATCGGAAGAAGACCAGTTCAACGCGATAAAAAGAGCTAACACCCCGGCCGACGACATGCTCATGTCGCAGTATCCAAATACTATCATCCACACCAGTGGTGAGCATGTCGGATTGCCCGACGGCACTATGGGCAACAGCGAAGTAGGTCATCAGAACCTCGGGGCCGGCAGAATCGTTCCACAGGAGTCCGTCAGGCTGAGTATGGCTATTCGTGACGGTTCGTTCTTTGAAAACGAAGAGTTCCACAAGCTCATTGATTTCGTTAAAGAGCACAACGGCCGACTGCACCTGATAGGTCTTTGCAGTGATATAGGCGTTCATTCACTGCTGGACCATCTATATGGATTGCTTGAACTGGCCAAACGAAACGGTATTGATAACACATTTATACATGCCTTTACCGATGGTCGCGATTCACCGCCCGATAGCGGTGCCGGCTATATAGCCCAGATTGAAGAAAAAGCCCGGCAAATCGGAGCAGGTAAAATAGCCTCTGTAATGGGCCGGTTTTATGCTATGGACCGCGACAGCAGATGGGACCGGGTCCAAAAGGCATACGACTGCCTAAGATTTGGAAAAGGACATAAGGCCAAAAGTGCCTCTGAAGCCGTAGCCAATAGCTATGAAAAAGAGATAACCGACGAATTTATTGAGCCGACCTGCATCGTCAATGAAGAGAATGAACCGATAGGAACTATTCAGGACGGTGACGGCGTGATTTTCTTTAATTTCAGAGGCGACAGGCCGCGTGAGATAACCCGTGCCTTTGTGGAAGAGGACTTTAAGGAATTCAACAGAGCAACCAAACCTGACCTGTACTACGTCTGTATGACCGAATACGATGCAACGATACCGGCGCCGGTGGCTTTTCCGAAACCTCCGAAAATGAAAAACATTCTCGGCGATTACTGGAGTTCGCTCGGCTTGAAACAGTTTCGATGTGCCGAAACCGAAAAATATGCTCACGTTACCTTCTTTTTTAACGACTATACCGAAAAACCATTTCCCGGAGAAGACAGGCAAATTGTTCCTTCTCCGCGTGTGCGCACTTATGACCTAAAACCGGAAATGAGCGCCTACGAAGTAACCGATGTCGTGCTCGAAAGGCTCGAATCCGACAAATACGACGCGATAGTGATGAACTTCGCTAATCCCGATATGGTAGGTCATACCGGTATACTCGAGGCGGCAATAAAAGCCGCCGAGGCAGTCGATGAGTGCCTCGGCAGAATACTCGATAAGGTCAAATCTATGGGTGGCTGTGCGATAATTACAGCTGACCACGGTAACTTCGAGAGAATGGTCGAGGCCGATGAAAATAAACCGCACACCGCCCACACTGTCGGTGATACACCGCTTGTTATATTCGATGAGCGATTCAAAAGCTCCAAGCTGCGCGACGGAGGTACATTGGCCGATGTTGGACCGACACTGTTGGATATGATGGGCCTGTCGAAACCGGATGAAATGACCGGTCAGAGCATTATTCTGAAACAGACTTGATTTTGAAACTTGAGGGGCGGGGGTAGTGACATGGGACAAATCAACGTCCTTGACGATAATATGATTAACATGATAGCCGCCGGCGAGGTCATCGAACGGCCCGCCAGTGTCGTCAAGGAACTGATGGAAAACAGCATCGATGCCGGAGCAACCAGAATCTCGGTCTCTATCGAGCAAGGTGGAAGAGCGCTGATAAATATTTCCGATGACGGGGTCGGCATGGATGCCGAAGACCTCACCCGGGCATTCGAGTCCCATACCACAAGTAAAATCAAGACTAGTGGCGACCTTCGCTCAATTGCCACCCTGGGTTTCCGCGGTGAAGCTCTGGCGAGTATCGCATCGGTATCAATAGTGAAAGCTATAAGCAGACCACATGATGCGGACCAGGGGAACCTATTAGAGATTGACTGCGGAAGTAAAGAACCGGTGCGTCCCTGCAATGCCGATTACGGCACCAGTATAACAGTCAGAGATATTTTTTATAAACTGCCTGCTCGTCGCAAGTTCCTCAGAACCGTTAATACCGAGATGGGCCATATCACGGAGCAATTCATAAGAATAGCGCTTGCAAACACCAACCTGGATTTGACTTTGTCGCACAACGGAAAAGAGCTTTATCATTTATCGGCAGGTCAGTCACTGAAAAGCCGAATAGCCGAATTGTTCTCGACGGAAATCACAGAGTCTCTTACCGAGGTTTCTTTTGACGAAAAAAACATACAATTATTCGCACTGCTGGGCTCTCCGGAAGTATCCAGAACAAATAACAAACTGCAATATACCTTCCTTAACGGGCGGTTTATCCGCGACAGATTTATCTCTCACGCCATTAAGGAAGCTTATCGAGGCTATATAGAAGCCGACCGTTTCCCCGTGGCCTTTCTTTTTATAAAGATGCCCTGCGAAGATTACGATGTCAATGTGCACCCAACCAAAATAGAAGTGCGGTTTTATAACTCCAACCTCATACATTCACAAATTCTCGGTGCTATTCGCGAGAAACTATTGGCCGGGCCGCAAGATATCAGGGCCAAACTGCCCGAACGCTCATTTCAGTCACAACCTGCAGCAAAGAGTGAAAGGTCTGAGAAGGTAAATCAGGCCATGGCCGAGTTCTTCAAAAAACACAGGCCGCAAAGCCAGCCACAGTTAGGCTTTAGTCGCAGTAGCACTACCATAGCGCCGGCATCGGCAGGAAAAAAGACCGCCGGGCAAGTCGTGCCGCTTGGGCCGCAGGCACCTGCCAAACAAAAATCCATACAGATACACAACAGCTATATCGTGACAGAAGTAGAAGACGGTTTTGTCATTGTTGACCAGCACGCCCTGCACGAACGGCTGCTTTACAACGACCTCAAAAGACGACTCTCGACAGGCAAGCTCGAATCACAGAAGCTCCTGATACCAGAAAGCTTCCAGATTACATCCGCTCAAAAACAGGCCCTTGAAGAACACTGTGATATATTCGAAAAAATGGGAATTGAACTTGCGCCGTTCGGACCAAAGACTGTCGCGATTCATTCATTCCCGACTTTACTGGCCAAAGCCAACGCCGTCGGTATCGTGTGCGATCTGCTGGATTTACTTGCCGAGTCGGGCAAAGCACTCGATGCTCAAACGCTACTGGATGAAGTTATAAACATAGCTGCGTGTAAGGCCGCCATCAAAGCCGGCCAGCAACTGACCGACAATGAAATAGAACAACTGTTAGCAAGCGGCGACGTCGCCGAACTCTCCGGTCGATGTCCGCACGGCCGACCCACAACAATTAAATTCCCC
This sequence comes from Phycisphaerales bacterium, assembly GCA_050123215.1. Classification (GTDB taxonomy): domain Bacteria; phylum Planctomycetota; class Phycisphaerae; order Sedimentisphaerales; family Anaerobacaceae; genus CAYMOE01. The sequence continues at coordinate 4,227 of JASFHM010000017.1, forward strand.
ATATCCGAACTCGAAAAGCAATTCAAACGAACATGATGAAAAAATTGCCCTACATTATCTTTGGTATCGTAGCTTCTATTATCGTCATCGCCGTATTCTTTAAATACCGGACACAGCTTCAGGCCGGTTTCGATGAAAACCAACAGCTTGAAAAAAACAAACCGCCGCAGCGGATAGTATCTCTTGCGCCTAATATCACCGAGATTCTCTTTGCTCTCGGCCTTGGCGATAAAGTCATTGCCGTCTCAAACGATTGCGACTACCCCGCCGCGGCCCTTGAAAAAAATAAGGTTGGTCCGTATTGGCAGCCTAATACCGAATCCGTCATTTCGTGCAGGCCGGATTTGGTTATTACGTTGCAGACCAAGTCCGAACATCAAAAATCCATTTTAAATAGCTTAAAACGAATGCGGTTCAATGTGTTGCCTCTGAAGCTGGAGACAATCGAAGAGCTCTTGGCAGCTATAAAAATTGTCGGCTCTGCAACAGATTGCCGGCAGCGCGCCGAAGAGCTGGCTAAAAATATCAGCGAACGACTAAATAATTTGGAACAAGCACTTTCTTCGACTGACAAAGTAAAGGTCATGTGGGTTGTGCAGGTTGAGCCTCTACGTGTGGCAGGCAGGAATACCTTCATCAATGAACTGATTGAGCTGGCCGGTGGAGAAAATGCTGTCGGCCCCACTATAGCTCAATATCCATCCTTAAGCAGTGAGGACGTGCTAATCTGTGGTGCGCAGGTAATAATACAATCAGCGATGGGAACGGACGACATCCTCAACCAGCAACAGGCTTCAGAAACTTTCTGGGGTAAATTTAAAGCTTTACCGGCTGTCAAAAACAACAGGATTTATGTTATCGAACCAGACACAACTCTGAGATTAGGACCGAGGCTGCCACAGGGTGCGGAAACGATTGCACGATGTTTACATCCGGATAATTTCAGACAAACATATAAAATCAAATAACCAAGCGGGTAGATTACATGAAAGAAAAAGCGATATTATCCTGGAGTGGAGGCAAAGATAGTACATTGGTGCTGCATGAACTTACCAAAGGAACTGACTATGAAATAGTAACTCTGCTTACAACACTAAGTAATGACTACGACAGAACCTGCATGCATGGCATAAGACGTGTTATGCTCGAACAACAAGCACAGTCATTGGGCATTGCTCTCGAAAAAGTATTTATCTCAAAAGATTCTCCCAACGAAGAATATGAAAGCAGAATGCAGGAGGTTCTGGAAAAACACCAGAATGCCGGTGTTCGTTCTGTCATTTTTGGAGATATCTTTTTAGAAGATTTGAGAAAATATAGGCAAGAGAAGCTGTCAAAGATAGGAATGAAAGCTGTTTTCCCAATATGGAAATTTGATACAACTAAGCTGGCTAACATGTTTATCACCTCAGGCTTTAAAGCTGCTATAACATGCGTTGACTCAAATGTTCTTGGTAAAGCATTTGCTGGTCGGGTTTTCGACGAACGATTTTTATCCGAACTTCCCCCAGGTGTCGACCCATGCGGTGAAAACGGGGAATTCCATACATTCGTATATGATGGACCAATATTCCGAAACAGTATACCATATACAACCGGTGAGGTTGTGCTACGGGAAAATCGATTTTACTTTTGCGATTTAGTGCCTTTTGAACAATATCAAGGAATCGAAAACGCTACTGTGTAATAAGCAGAGTGAATAAATGGCCGAAATTCTAACCGCTAAAAATCTGGCAATTAAGACCATTATTTGCCTAGTAGTATTGGCCGTGATAATGGGTCTATGCACTTCAGTTGGGACCCAGAAAATATCTCTCAAAAAAGTACTTCGCGGCCCCGGTGATATACCCGGCTCCAACATTGATTACGAAATTTTCGCTATCAGGTTGCGAAGAGTAGTATTGGCGGCAATGGTTGGAGCGGCTTTGGCGAGCTCAGGGGTTGTGCTGCAGGCGATTTTACGAAACCCACTTGCCGACCCATATATCCTCGGAATATCAAGTGGCGCAGGTTTGGGGGCAATCGTTGCAATACTGTCCGGCATAAGCTGGACGTTCTGGGGTGGCTCAGCAGTAACAGCCTTCGCATTTATAGGCGCTGCGACAACTGTATGGCTGGTCTGGTTCATAGGACATTTTGCCGGCAAATCACAAGTTACAGGTTTACTGCTGGCCGGCGTGGTAGTAAATGCCTTCTTCTCAGCGGTGATAATGTTCCTGACTTCAATAGCAAAGAGCGAACAACTGCGCGCAACAGTATATTGGCTGATGGGCAGTATCACAGATAAAGACCCGACGGTTCTATGGATCGGCGCGACCTGTATCATGGCAGGGATAATCGCCCTGTTTGTTGTTTGCCATAGATTAAACGCTTTAACATTTGGAGACGAACAGGCAGCAAGTCTCGGTATCAGCCCGGTAAAAACCCGGCTTCTAGCCTTCGGCTTTACGGCTTTTATCACCGGCATTGCGGTAAGCCTTAGCGGACTTATCGGGTTCGTAGGGCTTATTATCCCGCACGGAGTCCGCCTGGTATTCGGGCCTGACCACCGTCGATTGTTGCCCATGAGCGCATTAATCGGAGGCGCATTTCTGGTCTGTGCTGATACACTCGCCCGAACAATTTTCAGCCAGGAAGAGCTGCCGGTAGGCGTAATTACAGCCATAGCCGGTGGACCGTTCTTTCTTGTTCTTCTTGCCAGATACAGCAGAAAGGTCAGCTGGGCAAAATGAACGCAATAGTTGAAGTGGACAATTTGAGTTTCGCCTATAACGCTGATGCTATCCTGGAGGGCCTGAGTTTCAGCGTCACCTCAGGTGAGTTTCTGGCAATCGCCGGGCCGAACGGTGTCGGAAAGACCACCCTGCTGAATCTTCTCTGCAGTGGCCTCAAACCGACCGCAGGACAAATAAATATTGACTCTGCAAAACTCAACAGCTACCCCACCAAGGAATTGGCCCGCAAGGTCGCCGTCGTCCGCCAGGAATTCGTGCCAGCATTCGATTTTACAGTAACTGAAGTGGTCTCTATGGCACGGACACCATATCTCGGCGCACTGGGCTTTGAATCAACAACCGACAAAGGTATAGTAACCGAAGCGCTTGAGATAACCGACACTGCGCACTTAGCCACCAGGTCATTAGGCCAGCTCAGCGGCGGCGAGAGACAACGAGTTTTTATCGCACGGGCACTGGCTCAAAGTACACCCATTATTATCCTAGATGAGCCGACCAGTTTCCTGGACATCAAGCACCAAGTAGCCATATACGATTTGCTTAAGCAATCGCAGCTTGAAAAAGGCAAAACCATCATAGCAGTCACCCACGACATCAACCTTGCAATGCAATATTGTGAAAGAACTTTGCTGCTGTATCCGGGCAAGACTTATTATGTCGGTAAAACCTCCGAGATTTTGTCCCAGCAGCACATTGAAGACGCTTTCGGCGTAAAGACCTTCACCGCCCATTTCGGAACCAGAAATATTATTATGCCAATAGGAAAATTCTCGGGCAAAACAGGTCTGAATAAATCGGTTTAGCCGAGTAGGTAAATGGTCGAACATACTGCAGCTCGGCCCATAACTATTTATTTAACAAACGCTTACATTAGCAACCCTTTTCGGTCGTCCTAATCAATCCATCTATACATCCAGATCCTTGACAAGAAGTAGTTCCAGCAGAATAGACAGCTATTAACTAACCAGCCTGAATCTGGTATAATAGTGGTTTCGGCATACGACAGTTTTTCGTGCGGAGGTAGGTGAAATAAAGTGCCAGACAAAAATAACAAAAAAACTGTGAGCAAAACTTATTTGCGGGCCCTAAAAAAAACTCGCCTGACAGCGGCTGAATTGGATGAATTTCGGTCTTCATTGCTCGCAAAGCGACGCGAAATCATCGGCGATGTCAACGGCATGGAATCAAAACGAGCCCACACCGAAGCTTCTGGAGACCTTTCTTGTATGCCGATTCACATGGCCGATATAGGTACAGATAACTATGAGCAGGAATTCTCGATGAGTCTGATGGACAGCGAAATCAAAATGCTCGGAGAGATTGACGATGCCCTCAAAAGAATCGATGAAGGAACATACGGAATTTGCCTCGGTAGTGGTAACCCCATACCCAAAGTCAGGCTCAAAGCCAAGCCGTGGGCGAGATATTCCGTAGAATATGCAAGGATGGTTGAGAATGGTGAGCTGCCCAGCGAAAAAACAGCTTAGCAGTATGTAACAAGCTATGATTTACAGGTGCCCAATCTGCAAAAAGAAGGTCGAACGCCCGGATAAAAACCAAACCGACCGGGGAAAATTTTTTCCTTTTTGCTCCGAAAGATGCCAGTTGGTCGACTTAGGCGCCTGGTTCGACGCCGACTACAAAGTATGCACGCCCCTACAATCATCACAACCGACTAACGATACATCCGACTAAGTCAACCGGGTCCGGGACTTTATAAATTTTAAAATATTTATTTTATACCGACTGACAATAAGCTTATACTAATGTTTAAAAGCTGATAATACAGCAGATTTCGCAAGGATAAACCTTTTGAAAGGAGGCAAAATGGCTAATTCACAAAGCAAGCCAAACCTTCTCGAAACATTCATGTTTACCAAGATATTCCAAACCTTTCGCATGGCTATCCACCCCAGCAAACTGGCCATCGCCTTTGCAGCCGTGGCGCTGATATGCCTATTTGGGACGATAATGGATTTTGCAACCAAATCAGTCGTGGTCGAACCGGCAACCGACGGTAACGTTACTGAGCTTCAGATATATCTGGCCGAACCCGAGCAGCTTGATTCATTTATCGAGACCAATAAAGACCTGGAAAAAGGTACGGGAGTCTTTTCAGTTCTTTGGGCTTTCGCAACCAACAGGTTCGAAGGTGGAATTGACTCAGTACTCAGGCTTAACTTTCCCGGTGCTATTGATAATATAACCCTATACCTTAAAGCCGTTGGATGGGCGTTTAAGTATCACTTCATCTATTGCGTAATATTCGCCGTAATAAAACTGGTGGTTATCTGCATTGCCGGAGGAGCTATTTGTCGAATTTCGGCGCTGCAGTTTGCGCTCGGCGAAAAGCCCGGTATTTCTGAAGCGGTTCTTTATAGTTGTCGAAAGTTTGCCAGCTTTGTCGCTGCGCCACTGGCACCGCTCGGTATCAGCTTATGCTTGGGCTTGTGTATATTTCTCCTGGGTCTGCTTGGTAATATTCCCTATGTTGGCGAGATATTGGTAGCATTAGGTATAATATTAGCCTTGGTAGCCGGGACACTTATCGCCGTTGTCCTGAT
>JASFHM010000018.1:0-9417 GCA_050123215.1 Phycisphaerales bacterium
GGACCCGATGGAACGCGCCAAAGCGACAATGGAAGCGGCTTTTGAGTTCTTTACAAAACTGGGCGTCGGTTTCTGGTGTTTCCACGACAGAGACATCGCTCCTGAGGCAGACAATCTTGCCGAGACAAACAAAAGGCTCGACACAATCGTCGCCCAGGCCAAGAAGCTCCAGGCCGATAGCGGTGTAAAGCTGCTTTGGGGCACAACCAACGCCTTTAGTCACCGCCGCTTCCTGGCCGGTGCAAGCACGAACCCCTCACCTGAGGTCTTCGCCTACGCCGCCAGCCAGGTAAAAAAGGCCATGGAAATTACAAACGAGCTCGGTGGTCAAGGTTACGTGTTCTGGGGTGGCCGCGAAGGTTATGACACGCTGCTCAATACCGACCTGAAACTCGAACTCGACCATTTGGCGGCATTTTTACAGATGGCCGTCGACTACAAAAAGAAAATCGGCTTCAAAGGCCAGCTTTACATCGAGCCCAAACCGAAAGAGCCGACCAAGCATCAGTACGACTTCGATGCAGGCAACTGCTTCGCGTTCCTGCAGAAATACAATCTTATGGACCACTTCAAGATGAATATCGAGGCCAACCACGCTACGCTGGCCTCTCATGATTTCTGCCACGAGCTGGAACTCTCGGCCATCAACGGCATGCTCGGCTCGGTCGATGCCAACCGCGGCGACCTTCTGCTCGGTTGGGACACCGACCAGTTCCCCAACAACATCTATGAAACAGCTCAGGCCATGTACATCATTCTCAAGGCCGGCGGATTCACCACCGGTGGCCTGAATTTCGATGCGCATGTCAGGCGTCAGTCAATCGACCCCGAGGACCTTTTCCATGCACACATCGGAGCAATGGATGTATTTGCCAGAGGTCTGAAAATCGCAGCCAAGATGATTGAAGACAAGGCTTGGGAAAACGTTATCAAAGAACGTTACAAAGGCTGGACCACCGACCTCGGCAAAAAAATCGACGCCAAACAAATTGGCTTCGAAGAGCTTGAGAAATACATCATCGAAAACGGTGAGCCTAAACTACAAAGCGGCAAACAGGAACTGCTCGAAAACCTGTTTAACAGCTACATCTAAGCTAAGCAGGTTATATCAGCATATAAATACGCCGGGCGTACTTTTTTGAGTACGCCCGGTTTTCTTTACAGAAATTGACGAGTTCAATCTTTAAGAGGTTTCAACCCCACGGCTTTGTAAATATTCTTTCAGGTCAGATATCTTAATCATATTGAAATGAAAGACCGAAGCGGCCAATAGTACACTTGCCCCCGCTTCGACTGCTTCGTAGAAATGTTCGAGTTTTCCAGCGCCGCCCGAAGCTACGATTATCGCCGATGTCGCCTCGGCGATAGCTCGTATCACCGGTAAATCGTAACCGGTTTGTGCGCCGTCCCCGGCCTTGCTGGTCGGCAGTATCACGGGTACACCAAATCCATCGACCTTCTTGGCCCACTCGATAGCGTCGGCTCCGGTAGCTGTTCTGCCGCCGTCGATGTAAACTTCATAGCCGGACGGCATATCTTTGTTAATATCGACATCGATAGCTACTGTAACCTTGTCCGGCCCGAATTCCTTGACCATCTCTGCTATAACTTCAGGCTTACGAAACGCAGCGCTGCTTGTACTCACTTTGTTTGCACCGGCTGCCAGAACATCTGCGGCGGTTTTGACATCCGATATCCCGCCGCCTACCGTAAATGGAACCGTCGTGACCTCTGCCACCTGCTTGACAACATTTAGCATCGTTGGTCGATTTTCCACCGTCGCTGTTATATCCAGAAGTGCAAGCTCATCGGCTCCTGCTGCACAATACGCTTTAGCACATTCGACCGGGTCGCCCGCATCTCGAATATCCACAAAATGCACACCTTTGACTACTCTGCCGTTCTGCATATCGAGACACGGCATGATGCTTACTTTTCTACCCATTATTAATACCCCTTTCGTATTGGCTTAGATTAACCTGTTCATAACATTCTTTTGGACCAATAGTGTCACCATACATTCCTTTTTCCAGCAGAAACCCTCTTATGCTCGTACAGAGGTGACATTTATCCGCCCACAGTTTGGCGGACTTGTCCGCCGTCTGTCTGGCGGATTTATCGGCGTACAGCATTTTCGAATTGTAACCGAGCGAGACAGCTTCTTCAAGAATCCCTGCCGGCCCCGATTCAAAGAGCATTTTTATAAGCTTGTTCTTTTCAGGCTCAAAACTTCGCCAAATCTCATCTAACGGCCTTTCATTTACGTTACCAACTATAATACCGCTGCACGTTCCGCTGAACACATTACCGAACACATCGATATGAACACCCTTTGCGCCGAGAAAAGCGCTTGAGCAGTTTTCTGTTTTGAGTTGCTCAATTGTTTTTGATGCAACAAGTTCCGCCAATCTTCCAGCTGCTCTGCCGGTTAGTCTGCACGGATAATCACTCATCGCATTTATGTAATTGGCATCTTTTTTTTCCTGTGAGATTCTTTTCATAACAACCGGATTGTCCAGATATTTTTGCCATCGAACCAGAACTCTTCTCTCACCCAGAATTTCCCTTGCCTTATCTGCTAATTTTCTTGCCGGTTCGATATCAACATATTCCTGGTGAAAGGGGTCAACACTTATTTTAAATCGGTTCATCCCAAGCTCATCGAGTATTTTCAAACGCTTTTCTATTATTGCATCGTCTGTTGCCCAGAATCCGTTTGTCTCAATCAAATCAACGGGCCCGAGCTTTTCTTTCTGTGCCTGCTTGAGAATTTCGCACAGCCTGTCCCAGTATAAAAACGCCTCGCCTCCCGTTAGATGAACCTTTGCCAAATCGCCAGCCAGTTTTTTTAATCCCTGCCATGCTCTGATAGCGGTATCAACGCTCATCAAGCCGTTCTTTTCAGGCGAGCAGCAGTAGTAGCAGAACTCACACGCCGCGTTGCATTTGTACGTCAGCAGCAAACCAGTGTTGCGCCAGAGCTTGAACTTGGGCTCATCGCGGCCGATTTCGCTGTTATATTTGTTTTCATTTAGTTCAGTCATTTCAATCTATTCTAAATTTGCTTATTTTATTACAAAAACAGATAAAAGAACACCGCCCACAGGTGACGGTGCTAAGCAATCCATCTTCGCTGCGCTTCGCCGGAATAAAAATGGCTTTGAATTGGCTTTGTTTTTTATTGGAATCTTTGTTTTTAGGCCGAAATAAGCGAAAATTGGCTTTGTTTTTTCAAATAGGGTCATAATTGTGCACCTGGTTTTTTAGATTTTTGGATGAAAACTGCTTAATTGGTGCAGCATATTCGCTGCTTAGGTTCTTGATGAGATTTATTCTTTGCAGCTCAACTATTGTTTTGTAAAGGCTGTTTTCAATTCTTCGTTCGTACATTAAGAGCCTTTCAAGGATCCTATCATTCGAGAAGTCTTTTATTGCCAAACGGCCGAGGGGGAAATCGGTGGTGGACTTCGATGGAGTGGCCGATGTTTTTAGGTCCTTAAGTAACGATTCTTTTAGTTTGGTAAGCGGGCTTGGCGGGGCGGGTGTGTTAAGTGCATCAATGGTCTGGTTCTGGAAGCGGCCAGCTCGTATGAGCCGCCAAGAGAGGTTGACGATGCGTTCTGCAAGCATAGATTCCATAGGGGTTTGCGGTTCTAATTCGGCGAGGAACTGCTGGCGATAGAGGTCGAAATCAGCCTGGTCTTCCAAGTCGATGACGGCCTGGCCGGCCGATAGACCGTGTTTCAGGGCGTTTTGGGAGACGGTGGTTTTTCCGCGTGTGGTTCGCGGGCCTGTTGATTTTTGACAGTTGCGACGGTTAGCGGTAATTTGAGCTTCGGTAGCCATTTTTAACCTCCGGTTGTAATTTACTATTTACTTTTTTTTGCAGCGGGCGAAAAAACGCGCCCCCCACTATTGGGCGAACCTGCGCGTTTGATAGGTATTTTCAAAATTTTTTTAAGAAAATTTGACGTAAGTCCTTGTCAATAAAGGGCGAAATTTTTTTGAAAAAAGTTTTTTTTAGGTGTTACCCCCTTGCGCGTTTGATAGGTATTTTTTTTGAAGTCAAAAAAAATGCCAAAATCCCCCCACTTTGGCACGGAATTTGCTCAATCCCGCTCATCCGCCTTCGCCAAGGCTACGGCGGACAAGCTCGCCGCGGGGGCTTCTTAATTCTTCACCGCGGAGCGCAAAGACCGCAGAAAAAAACCACATTAGATCGTCAATAATCAATAGAAAATAGTAAATTAATTGCCCTTGTTTTGACTGGATTCAGGTAGATAATGGAAGTGTAAAAGTTGTTAAAATACTATCTTATGTCGCTATTTCTGTAGGGTAATATATATGAATGACACAATCATAGTTGCAATTATTACGGTATCAGGAAGCTTGATAGTTGCTGCTATTACATTTTATCTAACTAAGAAACATGAACTATCAGTTCAATGGCGAAATGAGAAATTGAACCACTATAAAGCGCTTCTCTCATCAATCTCAGATCTTGCTGTTGATGGGACAGACAAGGACGATGCTAATAAGAGATTTGCTCTTGCAGTGAATACAATATCTCTTGTTGCACCACAGTATGTTATAAGCGCATTAATGAATTTTCACGACGAAGTCAAGTTTTCTAACTTAAATAGGACTCCGGAACGACACGATGAAATGCTAAAGAAGCTGATGCTTGCGATACGTAAGGATATTGGGATTACAAAGCAAGACGATGTGGATAAGTTCAATTTTCATCTCATAGGCTCTTCACCTCAAAAAACTAAATAACCCTCGCCGCAAGCAGCGAGGCTAAACAAGTCGCCGTTCCGGCGACTGCTAAACGGTCTCGATTTTTAAAATGATTATTTATGATATTTCTTTAGATGTATCTGGATGACAGTAATGTCGGCGGGGGTTATTCCGCTGATTCGACCGGCCTGTCCAAACGTTTCGGGCTGAAATGTTGAGAGCTTCTCTTTTGCCTCAGCCCGAAGATGCTCAATTTTGGCGTAGTCCAGCTCAGCAGGTATCTTCACATTATCGAGATTTCGGAAGTATGTCACCAGCCGCTGCTGTTTGTCGAGGTATCCCTCATATTTGGCGTCAATCGCAGCTGCTTCTACGACCGATTTGTCAAAATTCTCATATTTGACATAATCGTTATCGGACAATGTTGCAACTAATTCACTGCCGGGCCTTTTCAGTTTCTGCCACATTGTAGCACCGTCACAGGCTGTTTTTTTGAGATAAGTCTTTAGTTTCTCAATACTTGTGACTTTATTCTGATAGCGGTCCCAGCGGTGATGACCCACAAGTCCGACCATTTTGCCGATTTGAGTCAATCTTCTGTCTGCGTTATCGGACCGTAAACTAAGCCTGTACTCGGCCCGCGAAGTAAACATCCGGTACGGCTCATCGATTCCCCGCGTCCTCAAATCGTCTATCATGACGCCAATATATGCCTGGTCTCTGCCAAGCACAATCGGCTCGGCCCTGGTTAATTTTCTGGCAGCGTTAATCCCGGCGATTATCCCCTGACCGGCGGCCTCTTCGTATCCACTCGTTCCGTTAATTTGTCCGGCCAGGAATAATCCCTCAATCTTCTTTGTTTCAAGGCTGCTTGTAAGCTGAACCGGCGGACAGTAATCATATTCAATTGCATATCCGTATTTCAAAATCCGCGCATTTTCCGTACCGGGCATCAGTCTTAGCATTTGGTCCTGTACATCTTTTGGAACACTTGTACTTATACCGTTGCAGTAAATACTCGTGTTCTTCTCATCCTCCGGTTCTAAAAAAACCTGATGGCGCTTTCTATCGGGAAAGCGCATTATCTTTATTTCGATACTCGGACAGTATCTTGGCCCAGTCGATTTAATTTGTCCCGTATAAAGCGGCGCCCGTTCGATATTATCGGTGAGCAGCTTATGTATTTTTTCGTTTGTGTGTGTTATCCAGCAGGGCACACTCGGCCTGTCTATCTTATCGTTCAAAAATGAAAACGGCTGAGGCTCGACATCACCTTCCTGAACTTGGCATTTATCATAATCAATCGTTGTCGGATCGAGCCTTGCTGGTGTTCCTGTCTTTAACCGGCGAAGCTCTAATCCGATTCGTTCGAGAGATTCCGAAAGGGCGTCACTTGCCGGCTCGCCAATTCTGCCTCCTTTGAACTGCTCCGACCCGATATGCATCAATCCCCGCAGAAATGTTCCCGTAGCTACGATTGCCGTGTGTGTTTTATATACCTTTCCGCTCGCGCAGCCTACCGCACTGACCTTGCCACCAGCAACAACAATATCGGTTGCCAAATCTTCGATGATAGTAATATTCTCGGTTTGTTCGAGCGCTTCTTGCATCCACTTGGCGTATTTATATTTATCCGCCTGCGCTCGCGGTGACTGAACAGCGGGGCCCTTCGAGCGATTCAATATGCGAAACTGGATTCCTGTTGCGTCAATCGCCAGTCCCATCAGGCCGCCCAGTGCATCGACCTCGCGTGCAATCTGCCCCTTAGCCAATCCGCCGATAGCGGGATTGCAGCTCATCACGCCGATGGTATCTTTGCTGATAGTGACAAGGGCTGTCTTTGCCCCGATTTTTGCTGCGGCGTGAGCGGCTTCTATACCGGCGTGGCCCGCCCCTATTACAATACAATCGAAATCATTTACTTTCATCACCGTTCGCCAGCGCCACCGCCGAAGCAATCGCGAAATTTGCGGTGTGCGTTATGCTCACACTTATATGACCAACCCCCAGCTTTTGTGCGATTTTCTCAACCTCTCCTGAAAGTTTCACCTCAGGTTGACCGGCTGGGTTATTTATCACTTCGATATCCGTCCAGGCAATCTTACCCCGCCAGCCGGTTCCTACCAGTTTCAATATAGCTTCTTTGGCTGCAAATCGGCCGGCAAGCTTCTCGATCTCGTTTTTATTGCTTTTGGCGTACTCCTGTTCAGCCTTTGTAAAAATCCTGTCGCTGAAACGTTCGCCGTGGCGCTCTATCATTTCGCCTATCCGCGGAAAATCAACCAAATCTATACCGTGCGCAATAATTTTCATTTGTTAGTACTGGTTAGCCTCGATGTAAATCTGCTCCACGCAGAACATTACAAACTTATCCACTCCAGTAAGAGCCGCCTGTTCCAGAACTTTATTCATAGCTGTATCGAAAGCTTTTTTCTTGCGGTCCATTATTATCCGCTGCTCGATTTCTTTTTGCACATCTTCAAACGGTACGATACTGGCTGCTTGTCTGTCCTCCAGCTTCATTATGAATATATGCTCACTTGCCTGGATAGGCCCTACGATGTCACCAATTTGCATTTTGTTTGCTTCGTTTACCAGAACATCATACGGTTCGGCCAATGAATCGGGTTTAACCGGTTCCCACAGACCACTGTATGTTGCCCTGTATCCGAACGAATATTTCTTTGCCAGCTCGCCGAAATCTTCACCGCTGCGAGCTCTTTCTGCAAGCGAGTCGGCAAAAGCAAGTGCTACCTGCTCCTTGTCGCAGTTGGGGTCAAATACTTTGGTCTGGGTAATGTCAATATCAATCAACCGCATGGTTATCGTTGCATCTTTATTGTAGGTAGCTCTTTCCTGATTGTAATATGCTATCAAATCGCTGTATGTCACCGGGGTATCTTTCGGCAGCAGTTCCTGTAAGTAGCTGCCTGATAATATCATCTTCCGCTGATACTGCCGAAAGTCACGCCAGTCCATGCCGTAATTCTCCTTCAAAAATGCCTCGGCCTTGGCGTAATCACCTTCGAAACCCATGATGAATTTTCTTACCTCTGTTTCGACTATATTGTTCAGTCGCTCATCGATATCATCCGGTGCTTTGTTGCGGGCTTTTTGATAGAGTATAATATCCGAGACCTTATTCATCAGTGACTGCGAGACCAGCGATACTGCCCCCCTCGCAAACTCGTCAAATTCTCTACCCTTGGCAAGCGGTATCAGTCTGTTCCGTATCGGCGCTATCACTTCTTCGCTCGTAATCGTATCCTCGCCGACCGCCAGAACAAATCCGCCGCTTGGCCGAGGTAAATTCGCCCGCTGAGGCTGGGGAATCTGGGCAAGCTCTTCTTCACTGTACTTGGGCCCTTTATTACCACCGCAGCCGATTGCCACCAGTATTAATACCACAGCCACTAATACGTACTTCGTCATGCCTGAACCTCCCGTTCAAAGCCGATTATCTAAATCCTGCCGTAATTCACGAACCAAACATTATACAACAAGACACCCATAAAATCCATCGTCCGATTTATATCTTGAAACGTATGTCGCATCTTGTTGAATCTGCCTGAAGCGGAAATCCGTAATTTCATTTTATTTCAGCAGAATCTTTCGTAATACCATCATTAAGGTATTCTGCTCGAAGTAGTTCTTACTCAATCGCAGGTAAACCGTTGTTGATTCAACCACATCGACCTTACCCGTTGTTTCTGCAAAGAGTTTCTTAAAATCCACTTTGGCTTCTTTGCTAAATGAAAATATCAGATTATTACCTGATGCAATAATGCTTTTTATATCGAGCTTTGCCGCTGCGATACGAAGCTCAGCCAGCTCTAAAAGTAATTTAACCTCATCCGGCAGCGGGCCGTAGACGTCGGCCAGTTCCGCTTCGATTTCTTTTAGTTGGTCATTATTTTTCACCACCGCAATCTTGCGATAGACCTCCATTCTGCTCCTGTCCAGCGGAATATAGTTCTTCGGGATATACGTCGCAAAACCGAGGTCAATATTGGTCGTTGGTATTTCTTCAATCGGCTCATTTCTTAATTTTCTAACCGCCTGGGCCAAAAGTGCACAATACATCTGATAGCCGACCATTTGAATGTGTCCCGATTGTTCCGGCCCTAAGATATTACCCGCCCCGCGTATCTCCAAATCCCTCAGTGCGATTCTAAAACCCGCCCCCAGATGTGAATACTCTTCGATGGCCTTTAACCGCCTCGCAGCTACCGGCGTGATCGAGCGCTTTTTAGGCAGCAGCATATAGGCGTACGCCCGGTGTTTATATCTTCCGACCCTGCCTCTAAGCTGATGAAGCTCAGCCAGGCCGAACCTATCAGCCTCATCGATAAAAATCGTATTGGCATTCGGAATGTCCAGCCCCGACTCGATAATCGTCGTACAAACCAGTACGTCAGTCTTGCCTAACACGAAATCTATCATTGCTCCTTCGAGCTCGCGCTTACTCATCTGCCCGTGCGCTATAGCAAATTTTATATCACCATCATCGAATAGCTTTCTCAGCTCCCACGCCTTTTTCTCAATTGTCTTGACTCGATTGTGCAAAAAGAACGCCTGTCCCTGACGATTCATTTCTCGATATACCGCCCGCTTAATCATATTCGGGTCATACCTTGTAACCTGCGTCACCACCGCTCGTCTGTCCAGTGGCGGCGT
>JASFHM010000019.1:0-9292 GCA_050123215.1 Phycisphaerales bacterium
CCGCAAAGGCGCTGCCTACCTGAAAGAAACCGGTATTGCTGATACTTGTTTCATCGGCCCGGAACCCGAGTTCTTCATCTTTGATGAAGTCAGGTACGAGCAGAATCAGCATCGTGGCATGTACCAGATAGATTCGGTCGAAGGTGCCTGGAACACCGCACGTTTCGAAGAGCCGAATCTTGGTTACAAGCCCAGCTTCAAGGGTGGTTACTTCCCCGTCAGCCCGACTGATACATATCACGATTTACGGGGCGAGATGGTTTACGAAATGATGAAAGTCGGAATTTCGATTGAAGCGCACCATCACGAAGTGGCCACCGCCGGACAGGCCGAAATTGATATGAAGTTCGATGAGCTGCTCAAGATGTGCGACCAGTTCATGTGGTACAAGTACATCATCAAGAATGTCGCAAAACGCTGCGGAAAGACAGTAACATTCATGCCAAAGCCCGTTTTTGATGACAACGGCAGCGGTATGCACACGCACTTCTCACTGTGGAAGGGCGGCAAGCCACTCTTCGCAGGCGATAAGTATGCCGGAATGAGCGAACTTGCATTGTATTGTGCAGGAGGTATCTTGAAACACGCACCGGCTCTGCTGGCCTTTGCCGCGCCTACGACAAATTCGTATCGCCGGCTCGTTCCGGGCTTTGAGGCACCGGTGAACCTTGTGATGTCGGCGCGTAACCGCTCAGCCGCTGTGAGAATCCCGATGTACTCAGCGAGCCCAAAGGCAAAACGCCTTGAGTTTCGATGTCCCGACCCGACCGCCAACGGCTATCTTGCATGGACCGCCGTACTCATGGCTGCCATTGACGGCGTAAAGAACAAAATCGACCCGGGCTCACCGCTGGATGTCAATATCTATCATCTCGACCCGGCGGAATTAGCAAAATACAAGAAAACACCCGGCTCGCTCCCCGAAGCGATTGACGCTCTCGAAGTAGACCATAAGTTCCTAACCCAAGGTGGTGTTTTTACCGATGACCTTGTACAGATGTGGATTAAGTGGAAGCGTGATGAGGAAATCGACCCGATGGCTCTTCGGCCGCACCCGCACGAGTTCCACCTGTATTACGACAGTTGATTTAATTTTAAAACTTTGTTATTTAGGAATTAACCCTGTCGGTTCGGACTTCTGCGGGCCGGCAGGGTGCTCTTACGTATAGTTAATATGGCACGATTTTTTAAAAAACAAGGTTTGTATGACCCGGCTTTCGAGCACGATGCCTGCGGTATCGGTGCAGTCGTAAACATATCGGGAAAACGTGACCATGCTATAATTGAATACGGCAAAGAAACCTTGGTTAACCTGCACCACCGCGGAGCAGCTGGCGCCGATGAAGTGACAGGTGACGGCGCAGGAATCCTCTTTCAGATTCCGCACGAGTTTTTCTCAGCCGAGTCTAAAAAATGCGGCTTCGAGCTGCCTGATGCTGGTTCTTACGGTGCAGGGATAATTTTTGGCGCCAAAGACAAAGAGCTTCGTGAAAAATGCGACCGAATTCTCGAAGATGCGATAACTCACTACGGCATGAAGGTGCTCGGCTGGCGGCAGGTCCCGACAAAAAACGATTGTCTTGGCGATATAGCCCTCTCCGCCGAACCCACCATCAGACAGATTTTCGTTGATGGCTGCGGACAAAAAGCAGAGCAGCTTGAACGCCGACTCTACCTCGCTCGAAACAGGGCTGAAAAACTCGTCGCAGAAAAATTCGGCGATGAAGGCGAAGACTTCTATATCACCTCACTTTCCGCACGGACAATTTGCTACAAAGGCATGTTCATGGCTTGGCAGTTGTTCGCTTACTATCCCGACCTCGCCGACGAAAGACTAACGTCCGCATTGGCCATTGTGCACCAAAGATACAGCACGAACACTTTGCCGAATTGGCGACTTGCTCAGCCGTTTCGCTGCATCGCACATAACGGCGAGATAAATACGCTCAGCGGTAACCGCAACTGTATGAGAATCCGCGAGCGCACTATGGTCAGCAAAGTCTTCGGTGACGACCTTACGGATTTAACGCCTGTTGTGAAACCAAACGGTAGTGACTCCGCCTGTTTCGATAACATGCTCGAATTTCTCGTCCGCAACGGTAGAAGCATGCCGCACGTTATGATGATGATGATACCCGAGGCCTTCGGCCCGCGATATCATATCAGCACCGACAAGCGCGCCTTCTACGAATATCACGCTGCTTTAATGGAGCCCTGGGACGGTCCCGCTGCCATCGTCTTTACCGACGGCAGGCTTATCGGCGGAACACTCGACCGCAACGGCCTTCGTCCGTGCCGTTATCTTGTCACTACCGATGGCCTGGTCGTAATGGCAAGTGAAGCTGGCGTTATTGATTTCCCCCCTGAGAAAATCAGAATCAAAGGCAGGCTAAGACCCGGCCATATGTTTCTCGTCGATACCGTCGAAGGACGAATCATTACCGACAATGAAGTCAAAAGTAAAATCGCACGGCAAAAACCATATAGAAGATGGCTTGAAGAAAGAATCGAGCTTCGCGGACTTTTCGATACGCCTCAGTTAGTCGAAAGCGACCTTGAGACGATAGCGCTGCGGCAGCGCGTCTTCGGATATACGCGCGAAGAAATGAAAATGATTCTAACCCCGATGGCACGCAACGGCCAGGAGCCTGTCGGCTCCATGGGAAACGATACACCTTTAGCAATACTCTCAGACAAACCGGTATTGTTGTTCAATTATTTCAAACAGCTTTTCGCTCAGGTAACTAACCCTCCCATTGACCCGCTGCGAGAAGGCCTCGTAATGAGCCTGATGATGTACACCGGCAAACGCCGCAACATCCTCGAAGAAAGTCCTGAGCACTGCAGCCAGTTAAGACTGCCGCACCCAATCCTTACCAACGAAGACCTCAATCGTCTCAGGGCCGTCCATCGTGACGATTTCAAAGTGGCGACTATTTTCGCTGTCTTTGATGTTGACTTCAATGAACCCGAAGCTGCACTACGCCGCGCGATTAAGCAGCTTGTCGATGATGCCGAAAAGGCTGTAAATGACGGCGCATCACTTATCATCATCAGCGACCGTGACACTTCTGAAAATAAAGCGCCAATTCCTTCTTTATTAGCGGCCTCGGCTGTCCATCAGGGACTCCTTAATCGAAGGCTTCGTTCCGAAGCGGGCCTCATTGTCGAAAGCGGCGAGCCAAGAGAGGTTATGCACTTCTGTCTGCTTTGTGGCTTCGGTGCTAATGCGGTCAATCCTTACCTTGCCTTTGAAACGCTCGACGAGTTGCAAAGACAGAACGAACTACCCGCCGACATGGAGCCGTTCCAGATTGCAGATAACTTCATCGCAGCAATTAAAAAAGGTATCCTCAAAACAATGAGCAAAATGGGTATCTCGACTCTTCGCAGCTACCATACAGCTCAGTTGTTTGAAGCAATTGGTCTGGACCGTGACGTCATCGACGAGTTTTTCACCGGCGCGAGCTCCAGGATTGAAGGCATCGGTCTTGAGCAGATTGCCGAAGAAACTTTATTACGACATCAGGCTGCGTATCAGCCGAGAAAAATCGGTCAGCTCGACCTTGATTTCGGAGGTGAGTATCACTGGCGAAACGACGGACAACGTCACCTTTGGAACCCAATCACTGTCTCACGCCTACAGCACGCAGTCAAAAACCAGGACCCAAAAGCATATCAGGACTACAGCCGGGCCGTAAACGAACAGGCAAAAACACTTTGCACCTTAAGGGGACTCTTCGAATTCAAACCCGGCAAGCCGATCGATATAAGCGAAGTCGAACCCGCAGAAGAAATTGTAAAACGATTCTGCACCGGCGCAATGAGCCACGGCTCAATCAGCAAAGAAGCGCACGAATGTATGGCTGTAGCTATGAACCGTATCGCTGCCTGCAGCAATACCGGCGAAGGCGGAGAAAGTGAAGCGCGATACAAACTCGAACCCAACGGTGATTCCAAAAACTGCGCTATCAAGCAAATCGCCAGCGGTCGGTTCGGTGTCACCGCGAACTATCTCGCCCACGCCAAAGAGCTGCAAATCAAAATGGCACAGGGCGCGAAACCCGGAGAAGGCGGGCAGTTGCCCGGCCATAAAGTCACCGAAGAAATCGCCGAGATGCGCCATTCGACCCCCGGTGTAACGCTTATCTCGCCGCCGCCTCATCACGATATATATTCGATTGAGGACCTGGCCCAGCTCATCTACGACCTCAAGTGCGGCAACCCCGACGCGAAAGTTTCTGTAAAGCTCGTATCCGAGGTTGGCGTCGGAACAATCGCCGCAGGTGTCGCAAAAGGCAACTCCGACGAAGTCCTTATCAGCGGCCACGACGGTGGAACCGGTGCAAGCCCGTTATCATCCATCAAACACGCCGGTGTCCCCTGGGAGCTTGGCCTTGCCGAAACCCAGCAGGTATTAGTAATGAACGGCCTGCGAGACCGCATAAAGGTCCAGGTCGACGGCCAGATGAAAACAGGAAGAGACGTTGTTATCGGCGCAATGCTCGGTGCCGACAGATTTGGTTTCGGAACCGCCGCACTTGTTACATTAGGCTGTACTTTATTACGAAAATGTCACGAAGGCGCCTGCACATACGGAATAGCGACCCAGGACCCCGAGCTTCGCAAACGATTCGCCGGCAAACCGGAGTATCTTCAGCAATTCATGTTCTTCGTTGCTGAAGAAGTTCGCTCCATCATGGCCGAGCTCGGCTTCAAACATTTTGAGGATATGATTGGTCGTTCTGATTTGCTGATGACTGCCGATGCCGTCGAACATTACAAAGCCAAAGGGCTCGACTTCTCCTTAGTTTTTCAACAGACCGAATACAGCGACCCCAAACAAATCAGGCTAAGCAGCGCTCAGCCGAACAAACTCGAAGACCATCTCGATTGGCAAATCCTCGAAAAAGCCGCCGCCGCGATTGAGAAAAAGGAGAAAACTAAAATCTCAATGCCGATACGAAACGTCAATCGTACCGTTGGCGCTATCCTAAGCAACAAAATCGTAAACAAATACGGCTCGGCTGGTCTGCCCGACGGAGCATTGGAGTTGGAATTCACCGGCACAGCAGGCCAGAGCTTTGGAGCATTTCTTGCTCCCGGCATAACGCTTAAGTTAATCGGTGACAGCAACGATTATCTCGGCAAGGGCCTTAGCGGCGGAAGAATAGTCGTAATAAAACCGCAGAAAGCGCCGTTTATCGCTCACGAGAATATCATTGTCGGCAATACTCTTCTTTACGGTGCAACCAGCGGCGAAGTATTCATCAACGGCATGGCCGGCGAACGCTTCTGTGTTCGCAACAGCGGAGTCACCGCCGTCGTCGAAGGCATCGGCGACCACGGCTGCGAATATATGACCGGTGGAACTGTTGTCGTGCTTGGCAAAACCGGCTGTAACTTCGCCGCGGGAATGAGCGGAGGAATCGCATACGTCCTCGACGAAATGCAGCTATTCGACACGCTCTGCAACCTCGATATGGTCGAATTGGAGAGCGTCTACAGAACCGAAGACAAAGACCTGCTGTATAATTTAGTAGAGCGCCATTACAGATGGACCGATAGCGACCGAGCCGGAGACATCTTGGACCGCTGGAACGATGCCATAGGCAAATTTGTAAAGGTAATCCCAATCGATTATCGAAAGGCACTCGAAAAAATGCGAGCCGCCGAGCGAAGAGACACCGAGACTACTCCTGCAACTGAAGAGGTTTTTTATGGGCCAGATTGAGGGTTTCTTAAGTAACAGGCGGTGGAATATCCGCCACTGAAGAGGTTTTATTATAGACCGGACTAAAGGCTTCTTAAATCACAAACAGCAAAACATCTGCTGCTAACGAGGTTTTCTTATGGGCCAGGTTAAAGGCTTTCTAAATCACAAGCAGTAGAATATCCGCTACTGAAGAGGTTTTATTATGGACCGGACTAAAGGTTTCTTAAATCACAAACAGCAAAACATCTGCTGCTAACGAGGTTTCTTATGGGCCAGGTTAAAGGCTTTCTAAATCACAAGCGACAGGACGTCGGCCACCGGCCAATCGCCGAGCGGATACATGACTTCAGCGAGCTTGAGTTGCCTCTCACTCCCGAAGCCATCAAAGCCCAGGCCGCAAGGTGCTCCGACTGCGGAATTCCCTTTTGCCATGCGCTGGGCTGTCCGCTCAATAATCGGATACCGGAGTTCAATGATTTGGTGTATCGTGGCGACTGGAGAACTGCGTGTGATAATCTTCATTCAACTAATAACTTTCCTGAGATAACCGGCCGAATCTGTCCCGCACCGTGCGAAACAAGCTGTACGCTGGCTGTCAATGACGAGCCGGTTTTGATTCGGCATATCGAGTTTCAGATTGTAGAAAAAGGTTTCGAAAAAGGCTGGATAAAACCGATGCCCGCCGAGACCAAGACCGGCAAGCGCGTCGGCGTTATCGGTTCAGGCCCGGCTGGTCTTGCCGCGGCGCAGCAGTTGGCACGCGCCGGACATGACGTAATCGTCTTCGAAAAAGATGAACGTATCGGCGGAATGCTGCGGTACGGCATACCCGATTTCAAATTGGCAAAGAGCGTTATCGACCGCAGGCTCGAACAGCTAAAAGCCGAAGGCGTCCAGTTCCAGACCGGCGTTAATGTAGGCGAGGACATCTCCATTCACTACCTGCACAAGATGTTCGACGCGATATGCCTGACGATGGGTGCTCGCCAGCCGCGCGATTTGACCGTGCCCGGCCGCGGCTATGACAATATCCTGTTCGCAATGGATTTTCTCACCAGCCAGAACAAGCTCTGCAACGGCGAGCCGCTGGACGAATCCAAAATGGTAACCGCCAAGGACAAGGTTGTTGTCGTAATCGGCGGCGGTGATACCGGCAGTGATTGCGTCGGCACAGCACAGCGGCAGGGGGCTAAGAAAATTTATCAGCTCGAGATTCTGCCTCAGCCGCCCGAGACTCGCCCGCCCGATACGCCCTGGCCGATGTGGCCGAGGATTATGAGAACCAGCAGCTCGCAGGAAGAAGGCTGCGAACGAAGATGGTCCGTTATGACAAAGAGCTTTACCGGCTACGAGACCAGGGTCGGCGAACTACACGGCTGTCAGGTCGAATGGGTCGAAAAGAAGGGACAGTGGCAGATTAAAGAGCTACCCAATACCGACTTTACTATTAAGACCGACCTTGTCCTGCTGGCGATGGGTTTTGTCCATGTCACCCACGAAGGACTTGTCAAAGATGCCGGCTTAAAGCTAGATGAGCGAGGCAATATCGCTGTCGATAACTGCCAAACCTCCGAGCCGTGGATTTTCGCTGCGGGTGACACCGTTTTGGGTGCGTCACTGGTCGTTCGCGCAATCAAAGGCGGCCGGGATGCCGCTGAAGCTATCGATAAATATCTTGCCTCGGCAGGTTGTTAAATACTTCACACAGTACGCAGAATACACGTGGCAGTACGTTTCTTAGTCCTTTTTGTTTTTTTGCCGGCGGGAAATTCAGATATGCAAATTTGCCGTAATATTTCTTCGCTGCTGCGTCATAAGCTTTGGCGGCGTCAATTTCAGATTTGCAGCTTTTGATGTACATTCTCCTGCCGTTAACAGTTATTCTTGCTACCCAGAGCTTTTTGTGGGCGCGATAAACCACACCTTTGTATTTTGAAACTCCGCCTCTGGAGCGTTTGTTCATATTGTTCTGGGCGATAGTAGCTATGCGGAGGTTTGCTTTTCTGTTGTCCCTTCCATTGTGGTTAATGTGGTCGACGACTAATTCTTCGGTTAGCTCAGAAGACATGATTTGACGATGCATGAAAACAGGACGGTAACAGACGCCATGCTTCGATAAACGCATAACCAAGTGCGAGTTTTTTCTTGAGTGCAGCCACCATGTATATTTGGAAAGTTCCGGGTAGTCGCCGGGGTCTACTATTGCGTATTCGTTCGAATTGGCCAGCGGTATCCGACGAAAGGTATAACCGTACCAGAGCCTGCGCAGCACAAGCACCGGCCAGACAAGAATTTTGTCCAGCCAATCCGGCAGGGTAATTTTTATGCGATAAGTGGACACGGCGGTGCCAATTTCGAATTTTGAATGCTTAATTTTGAATAGAGAGGTAAATGACTGCCTCTCTATAATTGGACGAACCTGCGCGTTTGATAGGAATTTTCAGAATTTTTCCAAAAAAATTTGACGTAAGTGCTTGTCAATAAAGGGCGAAATTTTTTTCAAAAAAAATATTTTTACCTTTTACCCCCCTGCGCGTTTGATAGGTATTTTTTGAAATGCAAAAAATTCTCCCAATTTTCTCCAGTTTGGCACGGGATTTGCTGTGACAGAATCTGTCAGAGCAAATTCGCAGGTGAAAATAAAAAAGCGCCCCGATGAGTCGGGGCGCTTTTCGAACTTAATTAGTTGCAGGTTGTAATTTTTAATCTACAGGCTGAATGGTCATGCCTTTTTCGATTTTGTCGCCGCCTTCCAGAGCTTTGCAGTAGGCGATTTTTTCTTTTACTTTGGTAACTTCGAGTATGCCGACCCTGGTCATTTCTACATCGAGCACTTCGCCTGTATCTTCATCGACAAGTTGTTCAACAGAGCCAACGCTGAATCTTTGTCCGATGTTTACTCCCTCGCGCTGTCCGCGGTTGACTATGATTTTATTGCCTTTAGCCAAAGCGATACTACCTTCCCACGGGATGCTATCGAGCTGCTTAATAAGAAAATCCACCGCCTGAGCAACCGCGTCTTCACAGGCCTTACCGACATTGTCCTTTTTATGTCCTCCCAAAGCGCCGGTCAAACCCCCTAATGCACCTCCCACATATCCTATCTTGCCGCCTTTTCGTTCGGATTTTCCAACCACATCGGTAGAAGCTTTGACTTGGCCGGTCTCCGAGTCGACGAGATAAATAGTGATATTGATTTCAGCTTTATCTTTTGCCCCGCCCAACTGAATTCCTTTGAAACTTAGTCCACCTTCGCCGCCGGTAGTGCTGCCCTGAACGTGCGTAATAGCACCTTTAACGAGCAGTTGCGCGGGAGTCATACGTCCTATCTTGGGAGTTTTCTTACCTTTTGCAGCTCGGCCGCTTTGGCCGAAGTCCTGTTCGATAATAGCTTCCTGACGCATCTGTTTGTCACCGAGAACGATAAACCAGCCCGAATCCTGCAGGGCGTTCGTCATTATTTCCGTAAAGCCGTCGCCGAGGTTCCATTGGCCCGACCAGTTAGCCTTATTTTCGAATGTCGCAACCGTAATTGAATATCGCAGATTACCTTGCGGCCTGTCGGAGGTCGGCTCG
>JASFHM010000020.1:0-9212 GCA_050123215.1 Phycisphaerales bacterium
TATTCCTCGTTTCTATTGTCGTTTCGTATGTCCACTTGGTGCGTTGTTTGGACTTATCGACCGCTTTGCTGTTTGGCGCATTGGCAAGACCAAAGCCGAATGTATCAATTGTCGACTTTGCCATGTGAACTGTGAAGGTGGTTGTGAACCTGCCTCTCAGATTAGAATCAGCGAGTGTGTTCTTTGTTTTAATTGCTTCGATGATTGCAAACACGAACTCTTAGCTTACCAAACTAAAAAATCCGTCGCTGGTGAAATCACCGACCCTGATATCTCCCGAAGGGGTTTTGTGCTTTCACTTGCCGGCGGAATCTTGGCCATACCTGCTGTAAGACTTGCCGCGAAACTTACAACTAATCGTGACCATCTGCTTATCCGCCCACCAGGTTCTTTGAGTGAGAAGGAATTTCTCAAGCGGTGTATCAAGTGTGGCCAGTGTATGAGAGTTTGTCCGACAAACGTTATTCAACCAGCCGGGCTTGAAAGGGGGGTTGAGAGTCTGTGGACCCCGGTGCTTAATAACCGAATCGGTTCGAGCGGCTGTCAGTTAAACTGTGTTTCGTGCAGTCAGGTTTGCTCGACCGCTGCGATACGGCCTTTGACTCTGGATGAAAAACTCGGTAAAGGTGATTTTGTCGACAAAGGCCCCATTAAATTAGGTACTGCGTTTTTCGACCGAGGTCGATGCCTGCCGTGGGCTTTTGATAAGCCTTGCCTTGTCTGTCAGGAAAATTGTCCCGTTAGCCCTAAGGCTATTTATACCAGAGAAACCTTTAATACCGTAAGAGACGGCAAATTCAGGATAAAAGCTGTTGATTCAGGTGTTTTAAAAATCGCCGACGCGGAAATCACCCCGGCTAAATACGCCACCGGTGATTATTATTGTCTGTTTGGCGGCGACAGATTTAAAATAATTTCAAACACAGAAGATACAGTTGTCTTGGCCGATGCCGAGCGGATAGTCTTGGAATCGCGGGACTTAATGGAAATACAGATTTGTTTGCAAAGACCTTACATCGATGCGGAAAAATGTATCGGCTGTGGAACTTGCGAACACGAATGTCCTGTTGGGGGTAGACCTGCTGTAAGGGTGTCGTCCGAAGGAGAAACTCGAAACCCTGACAACAGATTATTTCTTGACGCTTGATACTCGACAATTATTATCGTTAACGAGATGCAGTTCGCAAAATGCGAGATAAGAACTAAGGAGATAGTATAATGGAAAGCCCTAAAAATCCCGTAGATAGAAGGAGTTTTCTCAAGGCAGTCGGCACCGCTGGCTTGACTACGGCAATTACCGGCAGAACTTTCGCCGGTGATAAGTGCTGTAAAGCCGACTCAAATAAGCCCGCCAAAGCTGACCCCAATTGTGTCAAAGAAACAGAACCTGCTAAAGGTTCAATACTGCCCCAGCGCAAGCTCGGCAGGGCAGATATTACAGTGCCTGTGTTATCTAACGGTGTAATGTTTGATGTGATGGCGAATTTAATTATTCTGCAGGCTAATCTGAGGTACGGTGTTACTTATTGGGATACTGCCTACGGCTACGCCGGAGGAAATAGCGAACGCGGCGTTGGTGAATTCCTTAAGAAGAATCCTGAACTCCGAAAAAATATCTTTCTTGTTACGAAAGCGTCCGGAGTGCGCAACGTCGAGCAGGTGGAACAAAGACTGCAGGAATCTCTCAAAAGAATGAACACTGACTATATTGACCTGTATTATGGGGTTCATGGCTGTAGAAGGCCAGAGAGACAACTTACAGAAGAGCTTGGCAAATGGTCACGCTCGGCCAAACAGCGTGGTTTAATCAAATACTTTGGCTTCAGTACACACGACAATATGGCTGACTGTTTGCTTTATGCCTCGAAGCTCGATTGGATTGACGCGATAATGACAACCTATAATGTTTCTGAAATGCTGAATCCTAAAATGCAGGCTGCGGTTGAAGCATGTCATAAAGCCGGCATTGCACTTATTGCCATGAAAGTCATCCGCGGTGTTCAAAGAGAAGATAGAGAAGCTGAAAACAAGCTAATTACACATTTTTTGGAAAAAGGCTACACACGGGGTCAGGCGCTTATCAAAGCTATACTGTCCGATAAGAGAATTGCGTGTGCATGTATAAGGATGGAGAACATAACGACGCTTAAATCGAATATCGCTGCCGTCCTCGACAAAACTGAATTAACACCTGAAGATATAAGGGCCTTCAGAGAATACTCGCAGGCAACGTGCAGCGGCTACTGTGCCGGCTGTGAACAAATCTGCCAAAAGGCCGTACCGGATATGCCCTACGTCAGGGACGTGATGCGTTATCTGATGTACTACAACAGTTACGGTGACACCGAGCGTGCCCGCGAGCTTTTTGCCGAGCTGCCGACAGAGGCCCGAGCCCGCATAGCATCTGCCGATTACAGCCTGGCCCAGGCCCGCTGTCCTCAGCACATGCCGATAGCTGAGCTGATGACAGAAGCCTCTCGGAAACTGGCATAAACCGTAGCGGCTGGCTTCGATTGTTAGCGAAATCTACAATTAAAAAGACCTCTGTTTGGCAGGGGGCTTTTCTGTGCCATCGGAGCAAGCCTGAACATGCCGGAAAAATATCACCTTCTGTTAATGCGTAAACTCCTGTTTTATAAGTACTTAGTGTAATGAGCCAACCTTTATGCTTGATTCGTAAGCCCTTGTTAGGCTATAATAACAGCGTTGAATGAGAGTTAATTTGGGGGTGCCAATCCGGCGATGAAGAGGCTGACGAGTTTTTATTACAGAGTGTGGCTGCCATTTACGGCTACTAAAAAACGGATTCTTATACTAGCAATTGCCAGCTATATTGCCATGTGTTAGTAAAGCGAGCTTGGCCGTTTTAATGCCGAAACCGCCTATATTTCAGGGCGGTTTTTTTATGCGCAAATATGGCCATTGACACCTAAACGCCAAAAAACTAAGCTTTGTCCCCAAAGTCGGATATTCAACAGGCCTTTTTGAGAACGATTTGAACATGATTATTGTGACCGGCGGGGCTGGCTTTATCGGCTCGAACATTATCGCTGCTTTGAATCAACGGGGCATTAATGATATCCTCGTCGTTGACGAGCTTGGCTCAGATACCAAATGGGAAAATCTCGTGGGGCTTTCATTTGCCGATTATATCGAAAAAGAGGATTTTCTCGAAATAACCCTCGAAGGTCAAATCGAGGCACCAGTTGAAGCCGTCTTTCACATGGGGGCCTGTTCCAGTACAACCGAAACCGACGCCTCGTACCTGATTAAAAACAACTACGAATATACGAAGCTGCTCGCCCAGTGGACTACCGATAATAACATTCGTTTTATCTACGCCTCAAGCGGCGCGACTTATGGTGACGGTTCGAAAGGCTTTAGCGACGACGAGGAGAAACTCGATGAGTTTCGGCCTATGAATATGTACGGTTATTCCAAGCATCTCTTCGACCTATGGGCCAAACGAACCGGCCTTTTGAAAAAAATCGTAGGCCTGAAGTATTTCAATGTTTTCGGGCCTAACGAATACCACAAAGCCGATATGCGTTCTTTCATCTTAAAGGCCTTCGAGCAGATAACCGCAACCGGCAAGGTAAAACTGTTCAAATCCCTCAATCCCGACTATGCCGACGGCGAGTATAAGCGTGATTTTATTTACGTCAAAGACGCCGTCGATATGACATTGTTCTTTTTGGACAATCCCAAAGTTGCGGGACTTTACAATATTGCCACCGGACAGGCACGAACCTGGAACGACATGGTGAAAGCTGTCTTTGCAGCTATGGATAAAAGACCGAATATCGAATTTATTCCTATGCCCGAAAACCTGCAGAGCCAATACCAGTATTTCACCGAAGCCGATATGAACAAACTATGCTCTGCAGGCTATAAAACCCAAACAACTCTCCTTGAAGATGCTGTTATGGATTATGTGAAAAGCTGTCTTGAAAAAAGAGCTATCTAAACCTGACTAAAAACGCAATACGCAGAACGCGCGACGCAATACGAAATTATGCCTTTTACTCCCTATCATTTTGGTCTTCACGGTTTTGTGGGGTTGGTGTTCAAAAAATGGCTGGACCTGCCCGTCCTTGTCCTGGCAAATGTCATCATAGATGCTGAGGTCTTATTTCGAATAGAAAAATACACCGGACCGCTGACTCACTGGAACTTTCCTCACAGAGTTTTTCATTTCCATACACTATTGGTTGGCGGATTTGTCGGAATACTTTTCGGTCTGGCCATGTTTCCGCTAAGAGGCGTATTCAAAAGAGCAATGAACCTTTTTAAATTGTCGTACAGCCCTACAGCTTTAAAGATGGCTGTTTCCGGATTACTTGGTGCCTTGCTGCACATTCTGGTGGACGGAATGTATCACTGGGACGTACAAATGTTCTGGCCGGACAAAAACGCTCGGCCACTTTGGAATATACTGACTCAAAATCAGGTAAGAGAATTGTGTATAGCTTTCTGGTTCTTAGCTATTGCCCTTTACGTAGTTATATTAGCAGTCAAACTCAGAAAGAGGAGTAATGCTGAAAAGCCTGTACAGTAAAAGGCTTTATTCGGCTGTGAATTTGCTATCAGACGCCGGCGTTTGGCGGAGTATTTATCCTACTGCAAATAGTTGCCTATCTGTTGTTTATGCCTTATAATCCGCCCTTCGTTAAAAACAGGGACATTTGTTATGACTAAAGGTATCAAAGAACAGCTCGAACTGCTCAAACGCGGTACGGTCGAGATATTCAACGAAAACGAACTTGCTGAGAAGCTCGCCACCTCGGCCAAAGAAAACCGCCCGTTGCGAATCAAGCTTGGCCTGGACCCGACCAGCCCCGATATCCATCTCGGCCATACTGTTGTCCTGCGAAAGATGCGCCAGTTTCAGGACTTAGGCCACAAGGCCGTCTTGATAATCGGTGACTATACCGCTCGCATCGGCGACCCGACCGGTCAGAATGTTACTCGCCCCATGCTTACGAATGAAGAAATTAAAGCCAATGCCGAGACCTACTTCAAACAGGCTGGTAAAATTCTCGATACATCCGAAGAAAAACTCGAAGTTCGTCCCAACAGTGATTGGCTCGAAAAGCTCTCACTTATCGAGCTAATCAGAATCGCCGCAAAAAAAACCGTTGCACAAATGCTTCAGCGCGACAGCTTCAAGCTTCGGCTGCAAAAAGACATCGACGTTTACGTCCATGAATTTATCTACCCTCTGATGCAGGGCTACGATTCTGTCGCCATCAACAGCGACCTCGAATTGGGTGGCACCGACCAGACCTTTAATAACCTAGTCGGCCGTGATATCCAGCGAGCCTATGGCCAGGAGCCTCAGGTCGTAATGACTATGCCGATACTTGTCGGACTCGACGGCACGGAAAAAATGAGCAAGTCGAAGGGTAACTACGTTGGTGTTACCGAATCGCCCAATGAGATGTTCGGCAAAATCATGAGCATCTCGGATGACATGATGGAAAACTACTTTACGCTGCTGACCGATTTACCCATTGAGCAAATTAATGAGCTGACTAACCCCGACAAGACCCATCCCAAACAGGCCAAGGTTCTTTTGGGCAAAACTATTGTGGCCCAGTTTTACGATAGGGCCGCTGCGGACTCGGCCGCCGAGGCTTTCGAAAAGGTCTTCGCGCAAAAGCAATTGCCGGACGATATCCCCGAATTTGAATTACCTTCTGAGCCCGTTTCCGTCAAGCAACTGTTACTCACCTGCAGGCTTGTCGAAACCGGCGGTGAGGCCAAGCGAATGTGCTCTCAGTCAGCCGTGACCATAGACGGCCAGAAAATCACCGACCCTAACGCCGAAATTGCGCCGAAAGCCGGTATGACCATCCAGGTCGGAAAACGCAGATTCGCAAAGCTAAGGGTCTGAAAATCTACGAAGGAATCCATATCTTCTTAGCTGAAATCAATTCCGCTTCAGTTGGTAAGTTGAGCGGAGTTGGGGACTTTGTGAAAAAGATTAAACCCTTGTACGCCGATAGGTATTGATAGTTCTTGGATAAGAAACCACCTTGCGCACAGGCAATCAAAGGTTTGTTCTGCCTGTGGACAATGTTTAGGAAATCATGTGGGTCTACCCGCAGAATTGCTCCAGAGGCCTTGATCGCATTGGCAATTTCTGCCGCTGCAGCAGAGGCTGCGGCACCTGCTGCTCCTGCTCCATTTGTCATTGTCCTGTCCTTTCTAGTATTGCATGAGAGTCCAAAGGCCCGGCAGAGGCCGTTGGAGTAATATACGGTATGTTCTATTGAATAATACGCAAATGGGAAGCCAAAAATTCGTGCAATTTCTAAGATTTGTGATTAAAATGCCGCATGTGAATCTGCCGAAATTGAAACAACCCGATAAATACGTAGGCCTATACGTCGTCGATTTCGGCGACCATAGCGGTATCGGTTTTACGGCCGAAGAGGTTGCCGAGCTTTTGGAAAGCGAAAAGTTCAGCCGGTGCAAGGTTTATAAAATTCACAATGCTTATCCCGATGGCAGGTTCGAATTAAAGGGTGTTCCGTCTGAGACCTTCCAGCTCGAATCCGGCATGTTCTTTTACTCAGTCGAAGTTGATACCGCCCGTGATAACTTCAAAAAGCTAGCTAACCTTGCTGTTGGCCATGCTCCGCCTTGCAGAGCCAAAGTGCATTTTGCTGAATTCGCTGACGATAAGTACGCAGTGGTCATAATTTACCCCGCTGAGTACGAGGATGAAGTTAGCAGATGGTTGCTTGATATCGATTACAGTACTGAAGGGCTTGTCGAAGGCGGTATCAGTGCTGTTACCGGATACTACGATGCAAAGCCCGAAATCCTTGAAAGACAGCAATTATTCGCTGAGACTGAATGGCAGAACCGAACCGGTGCTGAATTGCTCGCCGCAACGAAACTTGCTTTTCAAAGGTAGCTAAAATGGCATCACGGGTAAAAAAAACGTCGTTACTTGGTTTTATTGCTTCTGTGCTATCGTTTTTGTTTTCCCGTAGGGTACAGGAGCCTACGACCGAGGATTTGGCTTCAGCCGATTTTAAGTCCAGCACTCAGAGACTGGGTATAAGTTTTACCGACCGTATTCGCAGTGTATTTCGTTTCCGATGGATTAAAAAGACGTAGTTTACTTGTGCCGGCTCATGGAGGATTGAAATGCCGGATATGAAAACTCAAATCATCGAGCCGCCCGGCCAGGTCCCCTTGCTTTCCGAAAATGCACTTGCCGTGCTTAATGATAGATATCTCATCAAGGACAAAAACGGCAATGTAATCGAAACACCGGCTCAGTTGTTTAGCAGGGTCGCTCATCTGGCTGCCTCGGCTGAGAAGCGATACGGAGCAACTCCTGAGAAGCTCAATACCTGGCATAGAAAATTCTATGACCTGATGGCTTCGCTCACCTTTTTGCCCAATTCGCCGACTCTCATGAACGCCAACCGCCCAAGCGGAATGCTCAGCGCCTGTTTCGTTCTGCCGGTCGAGGACAGCATCGAAGGTATCTTTGAGACTATAAAACAAACCGCGTTGATTCAGAAAGCCGGCGGCGGTACAGGATTTTCGCTCGATAACCTAAGGCCGACCGGTGATCTCGTCGCATCGAGCGGCGGAACAACGTCCGGGCCGATTAGCTTCTGGAGAGTCTTCTCCGAAGCCACCGATGCAATCCAGCAGGGGGCGTTCCGGCGAGGTGCTAACATGGCAATGTGTAGCGTTGCCCATCCGGATATTCTCAAGTTCATTCATGCCAAGCAGGAACTGACCGCATTTACTAATTTCAACGTCTCGGTTAAAGTCACCGACCGCTGGATGGACAGGATTTTAAGAGACGATAAGACTCCACACGTTGTAACGAACCCGCGCACCGGACAGAACTATCTATTGCCGCGCCGTGTCGATATCGAAAATTACACCATAAACGACCTGTATCCAATCGGCGTCAAACCACCGACCCCGGCCAAAGCGAAAAATAAATTCTACACCGTGACCGACATCTGGAATATGCTCATTAAATGCGCACATAAAACCGGCGAGCCCGGTCTTGCTTTCATTGACCGAATTAACCATGACAACCCCGTACCTTCGCTGGGCGAAATCGAGGCAACCAATCCCTGCGGAGAACAGCCGCTTCTTGCATACGAAGCCTGCACACTCGGGAGCATCAACCTGACCAAATTTGTTGTCCGGCGCGACAGCTCTGCCGATATCGATTATGACAGTCTGGCTGCAGCCGTCCGATTGGCCGTGCGATTTCTTGACAATTTGATAGATACCTGCAAATACCCCGTTCGTGACACAGTCCGACTGGCGCAGGCCAATCGGAAAGTCGGTCTGGGCCTGATGGGTTTTGCTGATACCCTGTTCGTGCTTGGAATAGCTTACGATTCACAAAAGGGCGTTGATTTTGCCGAGAGGCTGATGAGTTTCGTTAATGAGCAGGCCCACAAGGCAAGCGCGCAGCTTGCTGACGAGCGGGGTCCCTTCCCAAACTGGAACCAGAGCATCTGGCGGACCGACAGGAACCAGAAGCTCAGAAATGCTGCCGTGACCACTATTGCGCCGACAGGAACCATCAGCATAATCGCCGATTGTTCCGGTTCAATCGAGCCGCTTTATTCGCTTGTCTTCAACCGTCACATTCTGTCCGGCAAAAAGATGCTGCAAATAGACCCTGTCTTCAAATCCGTTGCCGAGAAACAGGGCTTCTATACGCGGAAGCTCGAACGTCGAATCGCAAAGTCCGGCAGTATTCAGGGGATTGCCGAGATACCTGCCCGAGTCCGCAGTATTTTCAAATGTGCTTATGATATCGCCCCCAGTTGGCATATCCAGATGCAAGCCGCTTTTCAGAAGCACTGCGATGCTGCCGTCAGCAAGACCATTAATCTACCCCAGAATGCTACCGTAGCCGCCGTGGACAGGGCATACAAAATGGCCTATCAGCACGGCTGCAAGGGTATTACCGTTTACCGGCGCAAAAGCCGGCGAGATGAGCCTATGATGTTGGTCTGAATTACCCTGTGTAATAAGGGATTTTTCTTAGCAGACAGGACGCAAATATTTTCGGTTAAAATAAACCGCTACGCCGATAAAATCGTATATTAAATGAGAGAAAACAAAAATTAATGTGGAAATGAGGCTTATGCCGAAGTAAAAGATAAGCACAATTTTCTCCCCTCCGGAAGGCATCGGGCGATCCACAATCG
>JASFHM010000021.1:0-9202 GCA_050123215.1 Phycisphaerales bacterium
ACCGATACGGGCTTGCCAGCCAGAAGCTCGGTCAAAGACTTGTCCACATAATTGATTTTTTCCTGTCCTTCGGGGACTTTGCCAAGCGGAGCGTTATCTATAGCCCCTTCATAAACAATGGCGCCCTTCGGGTCGATGACAAACATATGAGGAGTGCGTTTGGCGCCGAAGGCATGGCCGATTAATCCGGCGCGGTCGTCGAGTATCGGGTAAGACAAATTATATTTTTCGGCAAAAGCCTTGTTTTTCTCGGTAGTCTGATGGCTTGTACTGTTTATGGAAATAAACTGCACATTTTTGTCTTTGTACTTGTTTGCAAGGTCAACCATCGTGGTCTCCGGCTCGTAATGGTATTTGCAGAATGGGCACTCATAATTGAACCATTCAAGCACCACATATTTGCCTTTGAAATCGGCAAGACTAATTTCTCTGCCGTCGTAGTTTTTGAGTTTGAAAGCCGGCGCCTGGGGCATAGCCTCCAGCTTAGCAGGCATCTGTTCGATACTCTCAGCCTTCGGTTCGGCTGATGCGGTTTCCTTCTCCGCCCGTGCCGGAGCAGCAGCCTGGTCATCGTCTTTATCACAGCCTGAAATCACAAGAGCACAGGCCAAGAACATCGCAATAGTTATAGGTGTTAAACGATACATTTGCATTTCCTTTCATTCCGAAATTCCACTTGTTCCTTGTAACCAAACATTACTTCTAATTCATACTGAAAGCAGAGATTTAGGTTCTTAAATAATTGGGCAAAAAAGTATAAAGGCGATTGCCTACATAGCCAAACTATAGGGGCTGGACCCGGTCCGGCTAACGAGACCACGGCGAAAAAGAGTAAGGCAAATGCTTATTTCGGCGGGAAATTTGCCTTAGTACAAAAACTCCTATTTCCTGAGTAGCTCAGGTCGACTTAGGAAGGTTGTGGATTATAGCGTTTCTAAGGTTGGTGACATAATACCGGGACATAATATGAAAATTTTTTTTATCCGCCGAGATTTTTTGTTGAAATTCCGTCAGGGCTTTGCTAAGATGGCTTTTTAGAAGGGTACTCCGAAGAAAGGGAGGTTCGTAGAATCCATTTCGAGGGGGTATCGATAAAACTGAATCGACTGTGTGAACATGCGTTTGTGAGGTTCGTACAGGTCAATAGAGACAAATAAGTAATCGAACTACGGGCTGGGGTTTTTCCAAATTCCTCTTTCCTCCCTCCCGACCTCAGCCCTGCTTTTTTGCACATACCGGTCGGATTATCGAATTAACAAGGTTTTATGAATTTATTATGTGGATTGAGAGCCATGCGCGCAGTTCAGAATATTCCGGTTGTATTGATTATACCGCACCTGTTTCTAAACATCTCCGCTGACAAAAAAACGGAGCTCTACTCAAAAAACATTAGTCTCAATCATTTTGGGCTATCTCAGAAATAGGTGCGGTATCAGAGCAAGGCGGTGCTGAAATATCGCTCGGCGCGGTCGGGCAGGACGGTTGTTATGTTGCCGTTGATCTTTTGAGTCAGTTGTCTTGCGGCCCAAATGTTCGCACCGGAACTGATGCCGACAAGCATACCATAGTCCCTTCCGAGCTGGCGGGTGGTTTCGATTGCGTCTTCGTCGGTGACCTCAACCACATCATCGACAAGTGAGACATCGAGCACACCGGGGATAAAGCCATCGCCTATACCCTGAATCTGGTGCAGGCCGGGCTCGTGACCGAGCAGAGCAGAGACATTTTTGGGCTCTACGGCTATAACTTTTGCGTCGGGCTTATGCTCTTTTAGATATTTTCCGACGCCCTGGAGGGTACCACCGGAACCGACGCCGGCAACAAAACAATCAATTCTGCCTCCCATCTGGTGCCACAGCTCACGTGCGGTCTGCTCGTAGTGAACCCTCGGGTTCTCGGGATTCTCAAATTGCTGAGGGACAAAAACCTTAGGGTCGGCGGCGGCCATTTCTTCGACCTTTTTTACCGCGCCGGGTAAAGATTCACTGTCAGGGGTAAGGATAAGTTCTGCGCCAAGGGCTTTTATGAGCTTTTTACGTTCCTCGCTCATTCCCTCAGGCATGACTATGGTGACTTTATAGCCCATCAGCCGCCCTACCAAGGCCAAGCCGATACCGGTGTTTCCGCTGGTAGGTTCAACAATGGTCGAATCGGGCTTTAGCTTGCCGTCTCGCTGTGCGGCTTCAATCATAGCTAAGGCTACACGGTCTTTGATGCTGCCGCCGGGATTAAGGAATTCGGCCTTGGCAAAGATATTTTCACCTTTTAGCTGTAACAGCGGGGTATTGCCTATCAGTTCGAGAATGTTGTCCGTGAGCATTATTCGTTCCGATTAAATCTATGTTAAGCAAATCGTAAAAGAGGAAATTGTACTGTAATCGGTGGGGATTTTCAAGCACCGGCTACAGCGCTTAAAAGCTCATTTAATACCCTTAATTGGCAAATAAGAACAAAGTTCGACAAAAAAGGGATAGAATTGAATCGGTCGGCTTATTATCATTTCAGGGTAAGTAATCTACGGGGCTGAGATTATCTCGCTTTCCTTTTCCTCCGCATCTCAGTCCCTTTTTTTCTATTCTCCTGCTGTTTGGCAACAAAACGGATGCACTCGTCGGAGTGTTGTATCTGTGTCTCTCCGCTTTTAGGCTATATGGAGATTTTCTTTGCGAATATCAGCCGGTGGTAATACAATCCTGCCGGTAAAGGCTGATTTAATGAAGACATAAGTGTATCTGCAATTTTCGGTAAATAAGTGAGGACAGACGATGAAAGTGCTTTTACTGGGCAGCGGCGGGCGCGAACATGCAATCGCTTGGAAACTGGCTCAATCGAAGAATCTGACAAAATTGTATACCGCGCCGGGCAATCCGGGCACGTCGCAAGTCGGTGAAAACGTGGCTATTAGTGCAACTGATATCGAGAAGCTTATCGAGTTCGCCAGGCAGAACAAGATAGAACTAATGGTTGCCGGCCCCGAAGCACCACTGGCTGAAGGCGCTGTCGATGCCTTCGAGAAAGCAGGCATAAAAGCATTCGGGCCCTGCAGAGAAGCTGCGAAGCTCGAAGCAGATAAGGCATTTGCGAAACAGCTAATGCGGTCGTGCTCAATCTCCACAGCGGAAGGACAGGTATTCGACCGCTTCGAAGACGCCAAACGTTACATAGCCAGCCGGGATGAGGCGGTCGTAGTCAAGGCTGCAGGTCTGGCAGCGGGTAAAGGAGTGTTTGTCTGTGACGACCCGGCGGACGGGATAATCGCCGCTGAGAAAATTATGTGCGACAAAGCGTTCGGTAGTGCCGGTAATAAGATAGTAGTTGAAGATAAACTGCTCGGCGAGGAGGCTTCCATCCTGGCGTTTGTGGATGGGCGCAATATCTACGTCATGGAATCTTCGCAAGACCACAAACCTATCGGGGACGGTGACACGGGACCGAATACGGGGGGAATGGGTGCGTACAGCCCGGCACCTGTGGTGACAGATAAGCTGATGTCACAGATAAATCGAGAGATTCTCGTGCCGGTGGTCGACGGCATGAACCGGCACGGAAGCCCCTACAAAGGCGTTTTATACGCAGGCATTATGGTAACCGCAGCCGGGCCGAGGGTGCTGGAATTCAACGTGCGCTTCGGAGACCCGGAGACACAGCCCATATTGATGCGGTTAAAAAGCGATTTGCTGGAAGTGATGCTGGCAGTGTGTGAGGAAAGGCTCGACGAGGTGGAACTCAAGTGGGACCCGCGGCCTGCGGTGTGTGTGGTGATAGCATCGGGAGGCTATCCGGGCGATTACGAAAAAGGTAAGGCTATAAGCGGAATCGACGGGGCGAATGAACTCGAGGATGTGTTCGTATTCCAGGCGGGAACCAAAGAGCAGGACGGAAAATTAGTCACAAACGGGGGAAGGGTTTTAGGAGTTACGGCAGTAGGAGCCACCGTGGTCGAGGCACAAAAACGAGCTTATGAAGCGGTTGACAAGATAAGCTTCGAAGGGGCGTACTGTCGGCGTGACATTGCGGATAAAGCACTGAAGCGAGTAAAGGCATAACGTTCGAAAATAACATGCCGGTAAACCTGGACAACACCAATAAAGATAGTACTCTGCGCAAAAAACCCAAACGCCGCTGGCTATGGGTTGTTATCGCGATTGTGATTTTATCTGCAGCCTTCGAGATAGCTGAGTACTTCGCGCTGCCGAGAGTAATTCGCAAGCTTGCCGAAACTAC
The DNA here is from genome assembly GCA_050123215.1 of Phycisphaerales bacterium. Lineage (GTDB taxonomy): Bacteria > Planctomycetota > Phycisphaerae > Sedimentisphaerales > Anaerobacaceae > CAYMOE01. The sequence goes on from JASFHM010000021.1 coordinate 4,225, forward strand.
AAACACGCAGATATCGGCCGAGTCGGTCGACCTTCGCCTTAATGGTTCGGTTCTGATAAAGAACCTTCAAATCAAGCCCAAACAACAGCAGGACTACGACAATACGATTTTTCGTGCAGGAAAGGTTTATGTACGATTCGGCCTGAAAGGCATTGTTTTGCTGAAGCCAAGACTGAGGAAAATAAGTGTAAAAGATTTTATGCTGGACCTCCAGCAAGACCTTGATACGGACAAGTGGAATATAGGAGCAATCAAACATACCTTCAGCAAATCCGGAGCGGGCAAACTGCCGACGGTCAGGTTTAGAAACGGCAAGGTCAACTATTTTAAAGTAACAGACGGACAATTAAAGGTTGTGGCATCTGTCCCGATTGATGTCAGGATGCAACCGATTAAAAAAATCGACAGCAGCTATGAGTTTGAAGTGATAACAGCTAAAGGTGATACAAGCCAGGCAAACACTTTGAAAGGTACGTTTCGGCCTGGCATGGTGACATTAACCGGAGACGTATCATCAGAAGATTTGCCGATATTCGAAAACTCATGCAGTGCAAAAATCGGCTGGGTCGAATACAGCTACGACGAGAAGGGAAATTATCAACTGACAGCGGTGGTTGACGAGGCGGTCTACGAAGCAAGAGCCAAGGGCGATTCGGTGTGCATGGAAAAACCACGGCTCCTGAAAAGGGTTGGTGCACTCACCGCTTTACAGAATATCTTCGATAAATACGAACCGAGCGGAACAATCAATGTCGAACTACGGGCATCGGGCAATCTTAATGAGCCCGGCCGAAACAAAATAAAAGGAACAGTCAATTGTAAGAGTGTCCGTATTAAGTACAGAAAATTTCCTTATGTTCTGGATAACATTGCAGGACTGGTGGAGTTCACGGAGAAAGATATCAAGATAGGAACTCTGCGGGGACGGCACGGCAATGCTGAGCTGGATATTGGAGGAAAGTTCACGGATTTCGGTCCTGCAGTCAAGGGACACGTCGAGATTGCAAGTGAAAAAATGCTGCTTGACGATGATTTGTATCAGGCATTGTCCCCATCGCACAAGAGGCTTTGGAACGACTTCGAGCCGACAGGGACAGTGGCTTTCAAATACAATTTTGACAGTGATACTGGCAGAAAGAAGTACGCGCTCGATGCTGAGCTTACAGATGTCAACAGCACCTACAAATATTTTCCGTATCCGCTGGAACATCTGACAGGCAATCTATTCTTCGACCATAACAGTGTTTCGGTAGCGAATTTGCACTCTCAAAAGAGCGACCGCTCGATAACGATAAACGGCAAGCTATATGATACTAACACCAAGCAGCCAGGGTATGATTTAGTCATCGACGTTGAGAATGTTGCGCTTGATGAAACACTGGCGGCGGCATTGCCCGGTCGACAGCAAAATCTTTACAGGCAGTTTGAACCGGCTGGTGTTGGAAGCGGGAAAGTACATGTTTACAACAGAACGGATGAAGCAAGAGAGGTTGATTTTATCGCACGGTTGAACTTCGAGAATACAAGTTTAAAGCCCAGAATGCTCTCTCAGCCGATTACAGATATTAAAGCTCGAGCGGAATTTAGGCCCGACAAGATAGTCTTTGAGGAATTCGACGGCAAATACGGCCTGGCTCCTGTGGCTATGAGAGGTACAATCCAGCCGACAGCGGAAGGCGATAGAGTAAGCTACGAAATGATACTGAGCGGCAAAGGAGCAGAATTAGGCAAAGACATCTTCGAGTTGGTACCGCAGGACTTGAAAGGTTTTATTGTCGAGCTTGAGCCTTCAGGACAAATCGACTATTCTGCTCAACTAAAAAAGGATGCTATAACAGGAAAAGATTACTACGAAGCGGGATTAGTCTGTGACGGCGTAACTATCAGGCCGAAGATACTTGAGATGCCTTTGAAAAACATAAGAGGCAACATCTCGATTACTCCAAACAGAATTGCACTGCACAACGTAACAGGCGATGTCAATGAACAAGGTGGTATAACTTTGGACGGACAGATATCGCTCAATGCAGAGACAACCGGTGAAAGCTCTGCAATCGAAACGGGTGCAATTCGTTTAAACGCCGAACGACTTAAAACGGCCGGGCTGGCACTGCGGAAATTTCAGGCGGACATCAGTTATGACAAGCAACTGCAGCAATGGCTGGGTGATAACTTAGCCGCCAAGCTATACGGGGGCTGGCTGGCCGGTAAATTCGGAGTCAGCAGGAATAAGGGACAGAGAGAATTCGAGCTGCAGGTCGGATTTCAGGATATTGACCTGCAGCGGTTTCTCGCAGACAGAGTAGATGCAAACCAATGTCCCAATGGTAATTGTTACAGCAGCGGGACTATGCTTGGCTCGATAAATGTAAAAGGTACTGCAAAAGAGACCGAAAGCGATCTCGGCAGATGCCGGGTGAGCATATCCAATATGCAGATAGGAAAACTTTCACCGATGGCGAAATTGTTGACCGTGCTAAAGTTCACAAAACCCAGTGATTACGCCTTCGAGAATATGTCGTTCGACGGATACATAAAGCAGGGTAAAATACATTTCAAGCAATTCAATCTATACGGCAAGACTATTTCCTTCAACGGAACCGGATGGATGGGACTGGAAGATAAGAATATTTCGCTTATACTTGCAGTGCGAGGGCCGAGGCTGACAAATCTCGACCCGCGGGTAATAGGAGCACTGACGGATGCGCTGAGCCCCGGAGTTTTACAAATGGATGTGTCCGGCAACGTATATGAGCCACAGATTAAAGTTAAACCCTTACCTGTAGTCAAAGGGACATTGGAGCTTCTGGGTACGCCCGACAAAAAAAGTAAATGAGGTCGACCACATGATGCAGCAAAACGAACAAGACCAAAAGGCAATAGCTAAAATCCTTGAGTTTTACAAGCAAACGAATATCGATATTTCAGGGGCTAAGGTCCGAAGGACCTCGTCACGGTTTTGTCTCGGAGTCGAGCACGGTGATTATAACGGGACGGAACTTTTCGGAGCAGGTACCGACAGGTTTATCTGGATGGCGTATAAACCGAACGAATCGGGACGTATCAGGATGTACAGTGGTAATTTTCCGGACGATGGGATTATCGAATTCGGACTAGACCAAACGAACAAAACAGACTCGGAGAAACTAAGAAATTCATGGGGACGTTTCGCACACGGTGCGGAATACATCCTGCGTCGCGAAGGATATGAGCTTAAGCGTGGAATGAATGCTATCGTTTACGGCAACATACCCGGCGGCGGGATGAGTCGGTCGGCATCGCTGACTTTGAATCTGATTTTGTCTCTGCTGGATATCAACGAAATCGAAGTGGAAGATAAACTCAAGGTCGCAGAACTTGCCCAGGCAGTGGAAAACGATTTCATTGGTTCGCCGTGCGGTTTGCTGGACCAGATAATGATAATATTCGCCCGGGAAGGAATGGGCACACGATTTGACCCGAAAAGCCGCAAGGTCAGCTATGTCCCAGTAGGTAAAGGAGCTATCGATTACAGGCTGGTGAGTTTGGATACGGGGACGGTTCGACCGGGGCTGGAAAAATCGACTTACAAGGTTCGCAGGGCCGAGTGTGAGGAGTTTGTCGAAATCCTGCAAAGAAAAGGCTATGATATTGAGTGCCTGGCGGATATAAAAGACGAGCAAATGTACGATGAGATTCGGGAGCGATTCGGGGCCGAGTACCCAAATCACTACGACCGGCTGAAATATATCTTCAGTGCACAGAAGAGGTTCGGCCTGATGCTCGAAGCCTGGCAGGTGGGTGATATTGAGACGGTAGGCCGGATATTCCGTGAAGACGGATTCGGGCTAAGAGATAACTATAAAATATCGGGGCCGGAACTGGAGACGATGTGCGAGATTGCACGGACGGTTCCGGGAGTATTAGGCGAAAGGATGCTGGGCGGTGGTGATAAGGGAGCGGCCGGGGCAATTGTAAAGGCCGATAGTATCGATGATTTGAAAAAGGCGGTTGACGAAAATTATCCAAAGATGCAGCCAGCTTATGCAGATAAATACGCGGTTCACGTATGCAAGTCTGTCGATGGTGTTGCAGTTTTTGAAGGCTTGGTTTAAGAATGACTGAGAGCAATACAAGTAAAGGCAGTTTCAAAGCGACGGTGATGAGCAATCGGCAAATACGCACGCGGTTTTATAAGCTGAACCTGCAGTTCGAAGGGCCCGGCGCTAAAGCTTTCGACAAAGCACGGCCTGGACAGTTTGCCCAGATTGATTTGTCACACACGGCTATACCTGAACCCCAAAAGATACCCGAGCAATTATCAGACTCAGTTCAAAGAGAAATCATTCTTCGACGCCCTTACAGTTTCTGTGATATCACCTCAAAAGAAGGCAAGACTGCTGTCGAAGTTCTTTACTGCGTTGTCGGGCCGGCATCGGTACGGATGACAACACTAAAAGAAGGTGATTCGGTCGGTGTTATTGGTCCACTAGGTAACGGTTTTTCCATACCCGAAGGTAAGAAGACGGCGCTATTGGTAGTCGGCGGAATGGGTGCCCCACCGATACAACATTTGAGCAAGATGCTCGGCCTGGAATTTGCAGACATTCAGACCATTGCTTTTGCAGGGGCAAAAACAAAAAATGAGTTACCATTCGAAGGACGAATCGATGACGTTTCAAAAGAAATAGGTTTCCCGATTCATGCTTTTGCCAGATTCGGAATAGAATCGCAAATCGCAACCGATGACGGTTCACTGGGCTTCAAGGGACCGGTGACAACGTGTCTTTCCGATTGGTTAGATAAGAATCATCGGGAGCCACAAGAAACAATCATTTATGCGTGCGGTCCGGAAGCTATGCTGGCCGAGGTTGCTCGAATTGCAGGTGAGAAAAATATCGACTGTCAAATAAGCATGGAAAGAAGAATGGCCTGCGGAATCGGCGTTTGCCAAAGCTGTACTGTCGAGAGCAAATCAGTCGGCTCGAATGAGACCGTC
>JASFHM010000022.1:0-9086 GCA_050123215.1 Phycisphaerales bacterium
GTGAGAACCGAAAAACAGATTGAGTTGTTCCAGGAGTATGGGAAGTTTCGAGTTCTGGAAAGACGTGTCTGGGGTACTATGGCCATAACAATTTTGCGGGCCAAGAGAGATGACTAATAGAAAAGCAGCAATCTCGATAATCAGGCGGTTAAGGAAGGCGGGCTTTGAAGCTTTGCTTGCCGGCGGTTGTGTGCGTGACATGCTTTTGCGCAGGGTCGCCAAAGATTACGATGTGGCGACGGACGCGACACCGCAGCAGGTTATAAGGCTGTTCAGGCGTACGATAAAAGTCGGCGCCAAATTCGGTGTCGTGATGATAATAGAAGGTAAGGAGCAGGTCGAGGTTGCAACGTTCAGAAGCGATGCAAGTTATGAGGATGGACGGCATCCGAGCAGCGTGAAATTCGTTTCCGCCAAAGAAGATGCGAATCGCCGTGACTTCACCATCAACGGCATGTTTTATGACCCGATTGAGAGCAAGGTCATCGATTATGTGCAGGGTCGGAGCGACCTTAAGAAGAGAATTATTCGCACAATTGGTCAGCCTGGCCGAAGATTTGGTGAAGATTATCTTCGAATGCTGCGGGCAGTGAGATTTTCCGCGCAGCTTAGTTTTAAGATAGAGCCTACCACGTGGCGTGCTATTCGTCGGCTGGCTGGTAATATATCGAAAATCAGCAGCGAGCGGGTTGCTATGGAATTGGAAGGTATTCTTACATGCCCCAATCGTGCAGCCGGAGTGAGTATGCTGATTGAAAGTGGTCTGGGTAAGGTTATATTTGACGGTTTTGAAGGTGAGCAAGCCGAGACGGCTGTGATGGTTCTCGGTCGTCTTCGAAAGAGTATCGGGTTTGCTCTGGCATTGGCGGCGCTGTTTAGTGATTGGCCGAGCGAGTTCGGTATTGAAAGGTGTAAACTTCTCAAGCTAAGCCGGGCGCAGTCTCGACATATCAAGGCCCTTTTGAATAATCGAGAGGTGCTGCTGAATGCCGAGATGTCCCGTGCGCATTTGCGAAAGATTGCTGCCGAGCCGTATTTCAACGACCTTTACGAACTTCAGCGAGCTATCCAGAAAACGAAAGTCGGCGGGCGAAAGAGTATCGTTCCGCTTATTAAGATTAAGCAACGTATAAAGGCCTTGGGGGATATCGAATTGAAGCCGCAGCCGCTGCTTGACGGCCATGACCTTATTCAGCTCGGTGCTAAACCGGGTCCGGGGCTTGGCCGGTTGGCTGAAGAGATGTATGTAGAGCAGCTCGAAGGTACGCTGCAAACTAAAAGCCAAGCCGAAGAATGGGTTGGTCAATGGCTTTCTAAGCATAAATTACTTCAGCAATGATAACTTGAAAACATTTGAGAGAGCAGGTTAGTAATGCAACAATTTAGTTTGTTAATTAAACCGTCGGGTTCAGACTGTAATCTCGATTGCAGTTACTGTTTCTATAAATGCAGAGCGCCTGAAATCGGTCAGGGACAACAGCGTATGAGTCATGAAGTTTTAGAAAAAATGGTCAAAGATTACCTTGGGCTGCGCTTTGCTCAATCGAGTTTTTCGTGGCAGGGTGGTGAGCCTATGTTAATGGGCATACAGTTCTATGAAGATGCTGTCGAACTGCAGAAGAAGTACGCACAGAGCGGACAAGTGGTTTCTAATGCATTGCAAACCAATGCTGTTCTGATGGATGAATGCTGGTGTGAGTTTCTACGAGAAAATAAATTCCTTGTTGGGATAAGTATTGATGGGCCTAAGGAACTGCATGATTGTTATAGAGTAGACCATTCCGGTGGCGGCAGTTTCGATAAAGTGATGGCGGCAATTGAGCTGTGCAAAGAGCATAAGGTCGAATTCAATATACTGGTATTGCTCAACGATAAAAATGTTGTCTGTCCTGATGAACTATTCGATTTTTTTGTGATTGAGAACGGGATTAAATATCTTCAGTTCATACCATGCGTGGAGACCGACCCTGCGACTGGTAAAATTGCTGATTTCAGTGTTAAGCCTGAGCAATACGGACAATTTATGTGTCGCATGTTTGATAGATGGTATAAATATGGTCCGACTAAGGTGAGTATTCGCGATTTTGATTCAATACTTTTTTACTGTGTTAGCGGCAGGCATACTATCTGTACATTCGATAAGCAGTGCAGTCAGTATATTGTGATTGAACATTCTGGTGATGCGTTCTGCTGTGATTTTTTTGTCGAGCCGAAGTGGCGTCTGGGCAATATAATGACTGAGCCTATCGAACAGTTAGCCAATAGTTCAAAGAAGAAAGAATTTGCCCGCGCCAAGCAGCAGATTTGCAACAAGTGCCTAATCTGTCGGCATCTCGAGCTTTGCCGTGGCGGGTGCCTGAAAAACAGAGAGGCGATAGCCGGCAGCATCGTTGATAAGCAGAGCTATTTATGCGAGGGATATATACAGTTCTTTGATTATACACTGGCTCGATTCAGACAACTGGCGGCTTCAGTTGTGACAAATACTGCTAATGATTCTTTATGAGCATTTTGCCTGAGTTTATTGAAACCAAAAAGAATCCTAATCGGATGGCTATGGCGTGGCCGACGGCTTGCCTATATTGCCTATCTGGGCTATTTCGACAGGGGTTTTTTGTTGACAGAATGGGTAATTTAATGTAATATCAGGTTCTCAGAGCCGATTAGTATAAGTGCTTGTGGACTTTGGTGTTAGAAAACTGATGTTTGTATCAAGCACGGCCGTCGGCGACGTATTTAACGCCTCTGATGGGGATGGTTTTATAGGACGGTGCGTGTTTTAGGCTAAAAGCAACGCTTTAGGAGATACAATAAGATGTCTAAAGGTACATCAATCGCCGGATTTGTCTTGGTTTGTTTTGTCATTGCGGGCCTGGCTGTGGCGGGTGAGCTTTCCGATAACTGGAATGATTTTCTGCACTACACGAAAATCGGCAGGCTGGATTTAGCCAAGGGCTACGCACAGGCATTAATCGATAGCGACCCCGACCCTGTAGCCGTTCTTGATTTAGCGGAAGACAATCCCAACGGACTTTACCTGCTGCAAAAAGCTAACGATAACGAGCACGACCGCGAGCTTGCCGAGCTGGCGGGTAAGGTGCTCGATATCATTGAGCAGGGCAGGTTTGCCAGACGAACCGACCCGGCGATTATAGCCGAAGAAATCAGAAGACTCAGTGACACCGCCAGAGGTCAGCTTGCCGCTATCAAGAGACTCAAAAATGCCGGTGAGTATGCCATTCCGTTTATGCTCGATGCGATGGCGGATGTCAGCCGCCGGGCCGAGGTTCCCAATATAGTACTGGCGATGCCGCAAATCGGGAAAGACGCGATACGTCCTCTTGCCGCGGCTTTACAGACCGACAACACAGCGGTTAGGGCTGAAATTATCAAAGCTCTTGGTGAGATTGGCTATCCTCAGTCACTTGGCTATTTGAAATACGTTGTGGAAAATGACAGCTCGGCTGAGCTTCGTAAACTGGCGGCAAAAAGTATTCAGCAGATAAAGCCAGCTGCATCGCGGATTTCGGCCGCTGAGCTTTTCTATCAGCTTGGAGAAGATTATTACAATCATATCGAGTCTCTGGCACCGGCTGAGGACGCCGATTTTGCGAATATGTGGTTCTGGGATGAGGAAGGACGTAGACTCGTCAGAGAACCTGTTGACCGCGAGTATTTCTACGAGCTGATGGCGATGCGTTGTTGTGAGTGGGCTTTGCGGGCCGATGCAGAACTTGGAAAGGCTATCGGGTTGTGGATAGCGGCCTTTTTCAAGGCTGAATCGACCGGTCTTGAGATGCCCGAATATTTCGGCGCCGGCCACGCTGACGCAATGACCTATGCCACGACCGCAGGGGCTGAGTATCTGCATCAGGCACTGGCCCGTGCTATTAAGGACGACAATGCGTACGTTGCTCTTCAAAGTGTCGAAGCCCTCGCTGTGAACGCTGGCGAAAAATCACTTATGTATCGATTTAATATGCAGCAGCCTTTGCTTGCGGCCTTGTCTTTTAACGATAAGGCGGTTCGTTACAGCGCAGCTATCGCGATAGCTGCGGCAAACCCACAAACTAATTTTGCTGAGAACAGGATTGTTGTTCAAAATCTTGCCCAGGCTTTAGCTGAAAGTTCCGAAGCGTCTGAGTTAGACAATGCCGACGAATATGCCTTGAGAGCTGCTAACGCCATGCTTAAACTTGCGGTAGAGCGTAATCGTGTTATAGATTTATCCGGTGCGCAGGATGCGCTTATGACAGCGACCACCGACAAGCGGGACGGGATTAAAATACTTTCAGCCAAAGTCTTGGCTCATCTGTCGAGTGCCGATGCCCAGCGGTCAATTACCGCCATGGCGCTTAACGAATCAAACCCAATGGATATCAGACTCTCGGCGTTCGATTCTCTGATTACTTCAGCCAAGGTAAATGGTAATTTGCTGGACGATGCCTATATTGGTGCGATTTACTCGCTTGTCAGCTCGAATGAAATAGACACTACACTGCGTAGTTCGGCTGCGAGTGCCTATGGCGCGTTGAACCTTCCCAGCCAGAAAGTAAGAAATCTCATCCTTGACCAGGCCAAGAATTGAAAATACAATTGCTCGCACACCGATAGTCGAAATTGATGCGTGGGCTGTATTTTTCAACTGGCTTACAAGGGCTACTCAAGGATGAAAAAGGAAATTTCTGAAGCACTGAAGATTCATAAAGAGCTTCTTGCGCAGTTCGAGAAGGTTGGTATCGATATTGTAACCCAGGCTGCCGAGATGCTCATCGAGACATTCAAAAAGGATGGCAGGGTGTATCTTTGCGGCAATGGTGGTTCGGCTGCCGATTGCCAGCACATAGCCGGAGAGCTAATCGGCAGGTTCAGACGTGAAAGAGAGGCTTTGCCGGCTGTTGCTCTGTCCACAGATACTTCCGTGATAACTTGTATAGCTAATGATTACAGCTATGAAAATATCTTCGCTCGCCAGGTCGAAGGACTCATAACACAAAGCGACATACTCTGGGCATTTTCCACCAGTGGAACGTCGCCGAATGTTTTAGCTGCGGCAAAATTAGCCAAAGAAAAAGATGCAAGAGTCCTGGCCTTTACCGGCAAAGCCGACACACCGCTCGAACGCATTTCGGATTTGTGTTTGTGTATTGATTCGCCCTATACGAGCAGTTCGCAGGAGATCCATCAGTTGGCTTATCATATGATATGTGATCTGGTGGAAGCGGATATGTGCGAAGACTGATATTGTGTGGCTATGTGCTGTTAGGCTCGTTTATATCAGGGAGTTTCTGCTCATCTTCTTCGGATTGAACTTCCTCTTCAAGTGGGTTCTTCTTTTCGGATGTTTTATCGTACTTTTCCAGCAGCGAATCCAGTAATTCCGGGACAACGTTTTCCGACTGCTCGGTACCGACGAGCTTCTCGATTAGACCGGTAAACCGGCACACGTACGAGACGTTGGCCTGCACGTTATCCCGTTTGACGCCTGTGGCCCTGAGGAATTTGTTGGTAACGAGAGGGCTGCTGCATAGAAGTATCAGTACAAAACTCCAGATAAGGATTCCTCCTGCCAGTCCAATCACCCCGGAACCGATGAGGTCGAGAATTCTTCCCATGTCAATTTTGAATTGGCTAAGCACCAGAACGTAAACTATACCGTGCAGTAATATGAAGAAACCAACTCCCAGGGCAAGCATAACCAGAGTGTTATCGTAAGGGTTGTGGCCGGACCGTGGTAAAATATGCTTCGCCAAAGGGTTTAAGACTATTGCAAGGTATATTGATAATATAATGTTGAACAGGATAGCCCATGTTTCGTACAGGCCTCTTCTTATTGCCAGATAGGCGAAGATAACTCCGACCAGAATGCCGACCCAGAATAACATAGTTAACCTGTTACCCTTCTTAACTCCTCAACACTAGTAACGCCCGTAACCACAGTTCTTATGCCTTCCTTTTGTAGGTTACTCTTGCCTCTCTTATCACCTTCTTTTCTTAGTTGCGCGATAGCCAGTTGGTTACTGAGGATATTGTTTTTAATCTCGTCGTCTACGACCATAACATCGAAAATACCTATTCTTCCTGAATAGCCGGTTGAGCGACACATATCGCATCCGACCGCTTCATGCAGGTTGCTGCAGTCAATGCTCCTTCTCTGATAATCGATGATTTGTTTTTGACTCAGGTTCGCCGGTCTTTTGCAATATTCACAGAGTTTGCGCACAAGTCGCTGAGAGATAAGCATGCTCAAGCCGGTTGACAACATCATTGGTGTAACTCCCAAATCAAGCAGTCTAATCAGGGCCGAGGCATTACTGTTGCTGTGTATCGTTGCCAGAACCATATGACCGGTCTGCGAGGCCCGCAGCGCTATCTTCGCTGTTTCTTCATCCCGGATTTCGCCGACACAGATTATATCGGGGTCCTGTCTTAGGATACTCCTTAGGCTGTTGGCGAATGTGATGTTCGCCTTGGGATTGACTTCTATCTGACTGGCGTTGGTCAGCACATATTCTATCGGGTCTTCGACAGTTATCACATTTCGGGTGTACAGGTCTATTTCGTTGAGCGTTGCGTACAAGGTGGTGGTTTTACCACTGCCGGTCGGGCCGCATATCAAAATCATACCCGAAGGCTTCTTTATGTTTTCCACAATAAGGTTTCTTTGTTTTCGTGTAAGGCCTATGCTGTCAAGTCTGTATTGGTCCGCATTTTGGCCGAGTACTCTTATGGAAAGCTTCTCCCCGCTAAGTGCTCCTGCGCTTGCCACCCTGAAAGATACGTTTTTGTCGGCGGTTTTTGCTACGAAAGCTCCATCCTGCGGCCTTCTTTTTTCTGAAATGTCCATACTGGAGACGGCTTTTATGCTGTTAATCACCGCCTGGCAGGTATCTGAGTCAATTTGGTCCACCTCTTGCAGAACACCGTCAATCCTGAGTCTTATTGTGTGTATTGTATTGTTTCTCGGGTCAATCAGGATGTCACTTGCGCGTTCGTCCAGCGCTTCAAGAATGATTTGTTGTGTTAAGTCGAGTATACGTCTGTCCTGGCTTTTCGTTCTGCCGTGACTATATATTTCCGTAATGTGCCTGCCGGAGGTATCGAGCAGGCTGATTTCAGGCCGACCCCTGGCAGTCACGGAGCGTATATTGTCTCCTACATTTAAAAGACATTCTTTTATAGCTTCTGTGATAGTACGGTTCTCCCGGCGCATTTTACTTTTTATTTCCAGGACAAAGAGTAACATGAGCATAGCAGGACCGAGTGCCAGTGTTAAAAGATTGGCGAATGGTTTATAACTGTCTGAGACGGCTGGGTGTATCTGAACCTTTTGGACGCAGTAGAGGCAAAGATAGACCCAACCAACAAGAAACACAATTTTGAATATGCTGAATGGAAGTTCAACTGCAATTAAAGTATTCGAAAAGGCATCGCCTAAGTAAGAAGAACTTGATAAAAAGCTATCAAAAATCCCGCTTCCCATAATGATTTCCCCATGAGAACAACCCATTCAGGCTATAATTTACTGTGTAATTGCTGAGTAAGCAAGCCAAAAGTATTGCTTATTAGTTTACCGCCTTAATACAGCTACCCCCACTTAACAGGCGCCTGAAGATAACCCGGAAGTATTTGTTAAAGATTAAAAATGGCTTCGTGTTATAATTCTTCCAGCTCTCCGTCATCAAGAGTAGCATCGAAGTCCAAGTCGGAAAATTCAGCAAATAAATCATCATCACTTAATTCTGCTTCCGGCTGCGGAGCCTGCTTAGCCGGTTCGGAAGAATTGGGTTTGCCGTTGATTTGGAGCTTGAACGCCAGCGGGCCTACCTTTATTACGTCGCCCGGTTTAATCTCGGCTTCGTCCACAGTGGCACCGTTGACTGTAGTTCCATTGCGTGAACTGAGGTCCCTGACTTTGAGCACGCCGTCCTGATTGCTTAGTTGACAGTGTCTGCGTGACACCGATGACAGAGGTATCCGCAGGTCACAGTCGCGGCGTCTGCCTACGACGGTGACATTGCTGGGCAGAGGGATAGCCTTTTGCAGGCCACTTTTCTTCATTAGCAACAGGTTTACTTCCATCTTGCCTCCTTAAGACCTGTGCCCACCCACACAAAAAATATTATAAGCCCAATCGTGATTTTTGGCAAGTATTAGCTTGTTTTAACAAAATTCCGCATAGAGGTTTTCGTCTTAATTGTCTATTTAACAAGTACTTATAGCCGTTATGACCCTGAATAATTCCACGTTGACCTGAGTTTTGCTGTTGTGAGCCACCGGTGATATCTTTTTCTCATGCCTATTGTATGATTATGGCTCTTATGAGAATATAAAACAAATACCAGAGTTTCTCAGTGGTACTAAAGCGGATTGCCGGGATTATGGCAGAGTCCAAAGCGTCAGATCATATAAAAGACGGCAGCAGATGTGCTGTCATAGTTGCTCATCCGGATGATGAAACCCTTTGGGCCGGCGGGACAATGCTTCTGCACCCCGATGCGGACTGGACTGTTATTACCCTTAGCCGCAAGGACGACCCCGACCGTGCACCAAAGTTTTTTAAGGCTCTGGAGAAACTTAACGCTGCCGGTTTTATGGGGGATTTGGACGATGGTCCCAAGCAGGCTCCGTTGGATAGTCTTAAAGTTCAAAAAGGAATAATCGAGCTTTTACCTTCCTACCATTTCGACCTTATTATCACGCACAGTACATCTGGTGAATATACGCGGCATCTCCGGCATGAAGAAACGGCCAGAGCGACTCTGGCATTGTGGCGAAGCGGTCAGCTAACTGCGGAGAAGCTGTGGTCTTTTGCTTATGAGGACGGCAATCGTCAATATCTGCCCCGCGCTATTGAGCAGGCCGATTTACTTTTTAAATTACCTGATGACATTTGGCGGCGGAAGTACGATATTATCACGGAAGTTTACGGCTTTGGTGAAGACAGCTTCGAGGCCGAGACGACGCCGAAGCAGGAAGCGTTCTGGTGTTTCGAGGCTGGTATTGAGTATGGCTAAAGGAGTTGGAAATGAAGGTGTTACTTTTGTATGATTATCCGCCTTCGCCGGCAGGTCTTGCTACCCAGG
>JASFHM010000023.1:0-9081 GCA_050123215.1 Phycisphaerales bacterium
AAGCTCAGTTCCTGCCTCGTGACTTTGAGGAATAATTTACGTGGAAACCAAAGCGGTTGAGAGTATTGCCTCTGATTTGGCCAGGGTCATTCGCGGCGATGTTTACGATGACATCATACATCGTGCGGCTTTCAGCGCTGATGCCAGCATATATCAAATCACTCCTGCCTGCGTTGTGGCTCCGCGCAATACCTCTGACGTTGTCGCTGCGGTAAGATATGCCAAGGCCAATTCTGTCCCGGTAGTTGCCCGAGGTGCCGGCAGCGGCGTAGCCGGTGAATCACTCAGCACCGGTATAGTCTTCGATATGACCAGATATATGAATCAGTTGATAGGTATTGGTGATTACGGCCAGACTGTTACCTGTCAGCCGGGTCTTATACTTGATATGCTCAATCAACAGATCGCGACTTTTAAAAGAAAAATCGGTCCCGACCCGTCAACAAGTGACCGTGCTACGGTCGGGGGTTGTCTTGCCAACAACGCCACTGGTGCCCATTCACTGCAATACGGTTATATTGGCGACTATGTTGAATCGGTGGAAGCTGTCTTGGCTAACGGAACGGTGGTTGAATTCAAAAATAATTTCGAGCCCGACGGCCAACAGCCGGGACGGTTAAATGAAATTGCCGAGCGCTGTCTGTCTTTGCTTACGGAAAATGAATCGGTTATCTCAGCCGCTCTGCCAGAGTCTAAAAGAAATCGCAGTGGCTACAGTATCGCCGGCATATGTCACGATGGCAAAATTGACCTGGCCAGAATGCTCGCCGGTTCCGAAGGCACCCTTTGTGTCTTCACGAAAATTACTCTGCGAACCGTTCCTGTTCCTAAAACTGTCGGCCTGGTGCAACTCGAATTTGGGACACTTACTAAAATGGCAAAAGCCGTACCCAAAATTGTCGATACCGGTGCCGTTGCGTGTGAGCTTATGGACGAACACCTGATTAATATTGCCCGTGAAGCTTTTCCGCAATACAGAGGTGTCCTTCCCGATGGTTGTGCGGCCGTGCTGGTAGTCGAACATGCCGCGGGCAATAAGAAGGAGCTTAAAGATAAAATTGACAAAACCACTGCCGCCATCGATAAGCTGACAAAGAAACATACTGTTGTGCTCGAACCTGCGAAGCAGAAAAGAATAGCAAAGGCTCGTAAAGATGCTGTGCCTATTTTGAATCGTGCAAAAGGTCGTAAAAAACCCATTCCGTTTATCGAAGACGTATCGGTAGATAATAAACAGCTTGCCAAATACATCACGGGGCTGCAGCAAATCGCCCAGCAGTACAAGTTTGAAATGTCGCTATACGGCCATGCTGGTGACGGCGAGCTGCATGTCAGGCCGTATCTGGACCTGCACGAATCCGTTGATGTACAGAAGATGCTCAGTATTGCCAACGACGTTTTTGCACTTGCGTGGTCTCTCGGCGGTACAATCAGCGGTGAACATGCCGACGGTCTTGTTCGTGCCGCTTTTATCAAAAACCAATACGGCCAGGCCTTCTATGAAATACTCAAACAGGTTAAAGAAATCTTCGACCCGGACAACGTCATGAATCCAGGCAAGATTATTTCCGACGACCCAGAGGTTATGACCAAAAACCTAAAGGCCGAGCACGAAGTCGACCCCGCCAAACTCGAAGCCAATCTGTTATTTGATAAAGATGAACTTGGCGAGGAGCTTGAGAAATGTAATGGTTGTGGTCTATGTCTGAGCAAATCGGAAAATCTCAGATTGTGCCCGGTTTATCGTGCTGTCGGTGAAGAGTTGGCCGGTTCCCGTGCCAAGGCAAATGTGCTGCGATTCTGGACAACAGGACAGATGGCTGATGAGGATTTCGAATCACCGCAGTTCAGAAAGTTTCTTGATTTGTGTGTTAATTGCAGGGCCTGTTCTGTCGAGTGTCCCAGTGGTGTCGATGTCTCGAAACTAATCGGCGCAGCACGGGCGAAATACGTCAAAAAGAAAGGCCTGAGCCGAGCGGAGCTGACTTTGAGCAATAATCGATTCTTGAGTATGGCGGGCAGTGCCTTCGCACCGGCATCGAACTTTTTGCTGAACCTTGCTATAACCAAGTGGATACTCGAAAAGGCAATCGGGCTGGACAGGAACAGGTCTTTGCCGAAGTTCGCCAATAAATCATTCCTAAAGGCCGGTAACAGATATCTTCAGTCCTGCGAGCTGATAAAAGACCCTGTCGATAAAGTTGCTTATTTTGTAGATACCTACGCCAATTATAACGACCACGAGCTGGGTTTTGCCGTCATCGATGTTTTAAGAGCCAATCAGATAGAGGTGGTTTTACCCAAGCAGCGCCCCGCACCGCTGCCGGCGGTTTGCTATGGTGACACTAAACGTGCCTCAAAAGATCTTGCCTACAGTGCAAAATATCTTGCCGAGTGTGTCCGCAGCGGCCATAAAATCGTCTGCTCCGAGCCGAGCTCGGCGATGTGCCTAAAGCAGGAAATGCGACACTTTATCTGGAATGAGGACGCCAAGCTGGTCTCAAAAAACACTCATGAATTAATGGATTATCTTCTGGATCTGTACAAACAGAAAAAACTAAGGGCCCCGAAGGATTGTAAGCCGCAAAAATTTCTATACCATTTGCCGTGTCATTTGTTCGCCATAACGTATAACAGGGCTACCGTCGAGCTTCTTCGCAAACTCTGTAAAGCTGAAGTTACAAATCTCGACGCAGGTTGCTGCGGTATCGCCGGGACGTTCGGCATGCAGGAAAAGAACTTCGAGCTGACCGCAAGAATAGCGAAGAACCTCAAAGAAATTCTTGAAAAATCACCAATTAAAGATGTTCTTACCGAGTGTTCCGCTTGCAAAATGCAGATTGAGCACATTAGCGACAAGAATGTCATTCATCCAATAAAAGTCCTGGCACAGGCTTATTCGTTAACTGAAAATTCCTGAATGGCTACCAATAAAGCAAATCTGAAACAGGCTGTACTGTGGGATAAAGACCAAAATAATAAAGTCCGGTGCAAGCTGTGTAATCATTGCTGCGTTATAGATAACGGCAAGCTGGGCGTATGCTCCGTCAGAAAGAATATCGACGGGATATTGTATTCGCTCAATTACGACAAAGTTTGCGCTGCCAACGTTGACCCAATCGAGAAAAAACCATTGTTCCATTTTCAGCCCGGTTCGGCAAGTTTTTCGGTTGCCTGTATCGGCTGTAACTTCCGCTGCTCATTTTGTCAGAACTGGCAAATCAGCCAGGCCGCTCTCGGGGGCGGCAGAATTGAAGGCCAATCGGTCAGCCCGCAGCAGATAGTTGCAGGCGCTCTAAGAAGTAATTGCAAAAGCATCGCCTATACCTACACCGAGCCGACCATTTTTATGGAACTCTGTGCCGAGACCGGTGCCCTTGCCAAAGAAAAGGGATTGGCCAACGTTTTTGTCAGTAATGGCTTTATGACAAAAGAGGCGATTGATTTCACCGCCGGCTGGCTCAACGGAATCAATATAGATTTGAAATCATTCAGCGATGATTACTATCGCAGACTTTGCAAGGCTCGACTCCAGCCCATGCTCGATAATATAGAATACATCGCAAAAGAGACGGACATGTGGCTGGAGGTGACGACATTGGTTGTTCCGGATGAAAATGATTCCGACGAGGAGCTGAAACAAATCGCAGACTTTATCGTCGGGCACGCCGGCCCGGATGTCCCCTGGCATGTGAGCCGATTTATCCCTCAGTATAAATATCTTGATTCACGTCCCACGCCCATTGAGCGAATCGAAAAGGCCGAAGAAATCGGCAAACGAGCCGGCCTGCACTATGTTTATCCCGGTAATATCCCCGGCTCAAAATCCGAAAGTACCTTCTGCCATAACTGCGGCAAACTGCTCATAGAACGCCACGGCTATCACATCGGCGCAGATGCAATTGACAATTCCCGTTGTCCGGACTGTGGCACCAGTATCGCCGGCTACGAGTTATAACGGGCTGGTGTGGGGGCACATAATTTGCGATTTACTATTTTGCCTTTTCCATTTATTATTAGACCCGCATCAGGCATATTTAAATGCAATTTGAGGTTGATTTATAATTGGTGACAGTAAGTGAAAATAGTTGCAGACCAGAATATCCCGTTTGTTCAGCAGTGCTTTTCGTCCATCGGTGATGTGGTGACCGTATTGGGCAGGGACATCTCTGCCGATATTGTCCGTGAGGCTGATGTGCTTCTGGTTAGGAGTATTACCAAGGTCGACGAGCAACTACTTTCCGGCAGTAATGTCAAGTTTGTGGCGACGGCGACAATTGGTTTTGAACATGTAGATGTTGATTATCTAAAAGCAAACAGTATCGGCTTTGCCTCAGCGCCGGGCTCTAATGCCAATTCGGTAGCGGAGTATGTAGTCGCAGCCTTGCTTGAGGTCGGACAAAAACACCGTTTGGACTTGCAAAGCAAATCAGTCGGCATTGTTGGTGTCGGTAACGTCGGTGGCAGAGTCGAGAAAAAGTGTAGTGCGTTGGGAATGTTGCCGGTATTGAATGACCCGCCTTTACAGCGACAAACCTCCAATGACAAATATCGACCACTGGAAGAAATATACGGATGCGATTTTGTCACACTGCATACACCGCTTACCTATGAAGGGCAGGATAAAACATATCATTTAGCCGATGAGAAATTCTTCGACTCGCTGAAAGACGGCGCAGTGTTTATCAATACCTCCCGCGGTGGTGTGGTTGATACGGCTTCGTTAAAAAGGGCGATTAAGTCCGGCAGTATTAAGGCGACAGTTCTTGATGTCTGGGAAGATGAACCGGCAATTGATACCGAGCTTCTGGGAATGATAGATATCGGTACGCCGCATATAGCAGGCTATTCCTACGACGGCAAAGTTGCCGGGATGATTATGATTTATAAGGCGACTTGTGAACATTTTAATTTAGAGATTAAGTACGATGTCGGCGATTTTCTGCCTGCCCCTGTAGTGCCTCGAATCAAACTGCAGTCAGAGGGACGTCCCGAACAGCAGATGTTGCAGGCGGCAGTGGGGCAAATATATAAAATCATGGACGATGATAAAAAGCTGCGTAATATTCTTAATATGCCCTTAGGCAAAAGGTGCGCAACGTTCGATAAGCTCAGAAAAGAATACCACATTCGCCGCGAATTTCAGAATACGAATATAGAATTTACCGCGGAACCCACAGAAAAGTTAGCTGAAAAGCTTCGAGGGATAGGATTTAATAAGGTTTCTTATGATAACGGTTAAATGCCCGATGTGCGGAAAAAAATTCGGCAGCTACCTTATGGGTTTGGCTCGTCCGGCCTATGGTAGCGTGTTTTGCAGCAATTGTAACCAGCGGCTTGAGCTTCTCAACCCGGGGATATGCCATTTCATCGGCGGCGTTATCTTTGCGGTGCTGCTGATTGGAATTGTCATAATGAGTGTGCCGTATTTGTGGCTCTGGGTGATGGTAATCGGATTATTTTGCTGGCTGTTAAATCCTGTGATTGTATGGCTTTTAGGCTCTTGGGGTATTTGGTCATATGATATAGCCAAGGCGGCAAGGCTTCGGTTTCTAGCCGCTGCTCAGGCTGTCAGTGCTATCGTGGCAGGTGTTACTGCTCTCTATATAGCCTTTTACCTCTTAGGACCTTACTGGCGACTTTTGACAAATATAGAAGCCGGAGAATCACAATTGGCCGACTCTGTCGAAGAGTACAAAAGGATTTTCAGTTTTGAGGGTATAATCGGGTTGACCATAGGATTTATCTCGGTAGCAACTGCTACCACAACTAAGGCGATGCGAAAAGCGCTTCGTACATCGGCTGGAAGATGAGTAATACGCCAAAAAAACCAAGCTTAATCGAATGGCAGGGTGGCAGGCTGGATTTTTCCAGAGGCTGTCTTGTTATGGGGATATTGAATGTCACGCCGGATTCGTTCAGTGACGGCGGGCAGTTCTTTGATAATGAAAAGGCAATCGCACACGGTATTGAGATGGCCGATGAAGGAGCTGCAATAATCGACGTCGGCGCCGAGTCAACTCGGCCTGGCTCTGAATCGGTAAGCACCGATGAGCAGATTAAAAGGGCGATTCCTATGATTGAAAAACTTGCTTCAAAAATAGATATTCCCATAAGCATCGATACCTACAATTATGAAGTCGCAAAAGCTGCGATGAAAGCAGGAGCGTCGATAATAAATGATATTACCGCGCTGGCCGACGACAATATGGCAAAGCTTGCAGCAGAAAATGATACTCCTGTTGTCTTGATGCACATTCAGGGCACACCGGCTACGATGCAAAAAGAGCCGCATTACGATGATGTTGTCGAAGAAGTGCTTCAGTTCTTATTGGAACGTGCAAGAAAAGCTGAACAATTCGGAGTCGACAGTAGTAGAATTTTTATAGACCCCGGTATTGGCTTTGGAAAGACGTTAGAACATAACGTATCGTTATTAAAGAACATAGAGAAATTTACAGCGAGCGGTTATCGGATACTTGTGGGCACCAGCAGAAAGAGTTTCATTGGGAAAATCACCGGCAGAGAAAATCCTGCCGAAAGAGTATTCGGTACTGCTGCAACGGTAGCTCATTGTGTTATTGAAGGTGTCTCGATTGTCCGAGTCCACGATGTTGTACAAATGGTCGATGTTGTTAAAATTGCTAAAAACTTTCGTAGAGCATAAAGGAAAGGTAGCTGTATGATAGTATCTTCGCATACGATGATGGCTTTGCTTATTATAGTCGGTTATGTCACTATTATAGTAACTATCGCCGTCGCCATTCTGGAAGCGAAAAGAATGGACGGGGGCAAGGGCTCATTGATGCCAGGTTCCGGAGAAAAAGCGATAAACAAGAAATGACACAGATAGGTTAACCATTCAATGCTATTTTGAGGACCTCATTTGTGTTCTTGACGAATTTGAATTTAAGGCCTCTCTTTGCTTCGAGCGGAACTTCGGGAATATCTTTTTTATTCCTCTGAGGCAGAATAACATTTTTTATGCCGGCCTGCTTTGCCGCCAATATTTTCTCTTTTAATCCGCCGACGGGCAAAACCAGTCCGCGCAGAGTTATCTCTCCGGTCATAGCTGTATCAGGCCGCATCGGTTTTTTCAAAAGCAGTGACACTAGAGAAGTAAACATAGCCGCCCCGGCGCTTGGCCCGTCTTTTGGAATTGCCCCGGCCGGGACATGAATATGGAAATCGAACTTTGCAAAATCGTCGATATCGATGCCGAGTCTTTTAGCGTTGGCCTTTACAATACTAAATGCCGCCTCAGCTGATTCTTTCATCACATCCCCAATTTGGCCGGTCAGATGAAGTTTTCCTCCACCAGGCATCACCGCCGATTCGACGAACAGCAGCTCTCCACCCACAGGCGTATAGGCCAGCGCGGTAGCCACGCCCGGCACACCGCTTCGCAGGGCGAGCTCCGATTCGTATTGTGGCGGGCCGAGTATCTTTGCGAGGTTAGATTTGTTGATAGTGGCTCTGCGTTTTGTACCTTTGGCTATTTCCGTTGCTATTGCACGGCAGATTGAAGCGATGTTTCTTTCGAGATTGCGAACGCCGGCTTCGCGAGTATAACTGCCGATGATTTCAGTTAGCATCTGGTCTTTGATATTGAGCATAGTTTTATTTAGGCCGTTTTCGGCGAGCTGGCGCGGGACAAGATAGCGCTTGGCTATTTGAAGTTTCTCGTTGTCGGTATAACCCGGCAGCTCGATTATCTCCATACGGTCGTGCAAAGCAGGGGGGATAGGCTCGGCATAGTTTGCCGTACCGATGAACATCACTTTTGATAAGTCGAAAGGCTGGTCCAGATAGTGGTCGGTGAAGGTGTCGTTTTGTTCGGGGTCGAGCACTTCTAAAAGTGCACTTGCCGGGTCGCCGCGAAAATCAGCGCCTATTTTATCGAGCTCATCCAGCATAAAGACCGGATTATTACTTTTGACTTTTCTTATCTCCTGCAGTATTCGCCCCGGCAGAGCACCGATATACGTCCTGCGATGCCCTCGAATATCGGCTTCGTCACGTATCCCGCCTAATGAGATACGGACAAATTTTCTGCCCATCGCCCGCGCGATAGATTTGCCTAGCGATGTCTTACCGACTCCGGGCGGCCCGATGAAACACAGGATAGGGCTTTTGCCTGCCGGATTTAGTTTACGGACCGCCAGAAATTCAAGAATTCGTTTTTTTACTTTCGTTAGATTATAGTGGTCGCGGTTGAGAATTCGCTGTGCTCTGTTAATGTCGAGCTGGTCGGTTGTCTGGATAGACCACGGCAGCTCGCACACCCAGTCGAGATAGGTCCTTATCACACTGTATTCGGGTGAAACCGATGGGATTTTACTCAGCCGGTCGAGCTCACGTATCGCTTCGGCTTCGACCTGCTTCGGCATCTTTGCCTTTTTAATGTTCTGCTCGATTTGTTTTAGCTCTTCGGTTTGACGGTCTTCTTTGCCGAGTTCCGACTGAATAGCTTTTAGCTGTTCCTGCAGAAAGTATTCGCGCTGGCTTTTATCGACCGATTCTCGTACTCGGCCCTGAATTTTGTGGCTTAGCTCCAGCACTTCGAGCTGATTAGCCAGCGCCATCGAGATTCTTTCGAGCCGTTTCGTTGCATCAAGCTCTTCGAGAAGCTGCTGTTTTTGTGGTATATCGAGACTAAGATTCGCAGCCAAGAAATCAGCCAGAGCTGAAGGATGCTCTATATTTTCGAGCAGCACCGAAGCCTCTTCAGGAACGTTTGGGCTAAGCGCAATAACGCGATTAGCTGCCTGGCGGACGTTTACTAAAAGGGCCTTTAGCTTTTTACTTGGACGAACCTTTACCTGCAGCGGTTCAACCACGGCCGTTAAATATGGACTTGTGCTGACAGGTTTTATAATTCGAAATCGTCCAACGGCGTGAACAACAACATGAACCGAGCCTTGAGGTAGCTTGATGACTTTCAATATCGTCGCTGCTGTTCCTACCGGATACAAGTCGCCGAATTTTGGTTTTTCCGTTTTGGAATCTCGCTGAGTGACAAGCCCGATGATTGATTCGTTCGGCGTGGTTTCGGCCAAAAGGGCTTTACTCCTTTTCCTG
>JASFHM010000024.1:0-9068 GCA_050123215.1 Phycisphaerales bacterium
TGTTTGTTCCGCAGCGCAAAGATGATTTTGCTTGGGAGAACGATAGGATCGCGTTCAGGATGTACGGCCCGGAACTGCAGAGGACAGAACTAACCAGCAGCGGTATCGACGTCTGGGTAAAAAGTGTGAGATATCCTGTTATGGAAAAACTGTACTCGGAGGGCGATAAATACTATCACTATGACAACGGTGAGGGATTCGATTTTTATACGGTGGGCGAGAGTCTGGGCTGCGGCGGACTTGGAGCCTTGAAGGGCAATAAAATCTACCGGTCAGAAAATTTCGTATCCTGGAAGCTTATCACAAACGGCCCAATAAGGTCTGTTTTTGAGCTGACTTACAAACCATGGAAGTTGGGCGATAAGATATCGGGCGAGAAAAAAAGAATCAGTCTGGACCTCGGGTCAAACTTCAATTTTATTGAGAGCTCTTTTAGTAGTGATGTTGACGACGCGGCAATAGTCACAGGTATTGTAAATTGTACTTTGGGTGGAAACGCCGTATTCGGTGAAGATAAGACGTGGCTTAGCTATTGGCATAATCCTGATGAGACTAACGGTTCGATCGGCTGTACCGTGATTTTGCCGAAAGGAGCGGCGAAGAATGAATCTGCGAATATCGATAATCACAGTCTTTTGTGTGTTAAGCTGAGCAACTCGCGTTCTGTAGCTTATTACGCAGGGGCGTGCTGGAGTAAGGGAGCTGATTTCATAAGTGAAGAAGAATGGCTAAAGCACGTGCAGAAGAAAGTTCGCCTGATTGAAAATCCGTTGAAGGTCGAAGTGCTGCCGAAATAGCGAAAGCCGGCAGTACGGTTTTATTAAGCAGGCTGCTCTTTTCTTCTATTCGAAGATTTGTTCCGGCCGAATAAGCTGCTCTAATTGTTTTTCAAGTTCCGCCGGGAGGATTTCCAGTCCGACCTGATAGCTTGCATTGACCCAGCCGAAACCTTCTTTTGTGATATAGGAAAATTCTGTGCCTACGTTTCCATACTCGGTGAAGACTCTGTGAGAGCGCTTTACAACGTCGAATTTTTCCGGGATTGTCCCGTTATAATCGGCGGCATTTCTTGTGATAGTGTAAAGCCATCGATAAATCAGTCGATGGGCAATATCACTATAGTCATAATTGATAAGTCCCTGCCAGGTGAGCATCTGGTGCGGGGCCCAGCCGTTGGGGTAATCCCATTGCCGTGCGGGGCGTGATTCCGAAATCGCTCCACGTGATTCCCGCGTCGATGCGACAATGCCGCCGGGCATTTCCAGCTCCGGCAATACAGTCCTGATGATGGACTCGGCCTGTTGTTGACTGGCGAGATTGGCCCATAAAGGGTAAAAAGCAGTGGCACTTATGTATGTCTTTCGTCGTTTATTGACGATATCATAATCGAGAAACATGCCTTGTTCGGAATCCCACAGATATCGATTAATAAGCTTTTTTCTTTTGTCCGCTTTTTCGTACCAGGTCTGGCTTGTCTGGTTCATGCCGTATTCGAGCCTGAGTGAGCCGTTAAATTCTTTTTCGATTATTCGGGCGATATCAACTTCCATTTTGTACAGTAGCGAGTTCAAATCAACTGTGACAAAGTCAGCACAGCGGTCGTCCCAGCGATACGTTTTGTCGTGGCCTGATTCCCGCATAGCCCTGTCGTGTGTGAAAAAATCATCCAATGCGGGAACGTCGATTTTCCCGGTTGTGTATAACTTTTCGAGCTCCTTGGGGTCCATATCGAGTGATGCTGCAAATTTTTTATAAACGGTATCGAAGTGGCCCGGCTCTACTTCGGGTGGTTGACCGATACCGGCACCGTAGTATCGACTAAGGCCCGTTTCGGTGAGTCTGCTCTTGTTCATCCATACGTTGTTGTATTCCTTTATCGCTGCTTGTAGGGTAACCTTGAGCCACCTTTTGCTCCTGGGATTTCTGGGCATTTTTTCGTAAACCGCAAGTGCCATCGAAGTAAGGAATGGTGGCTGAGAGCGAGTTAGATAGTATGAACGATTGGCATTTAGAATCTGGCCGTAATGATTGATTTCATATACGAAGTTATCGACCATCGCCTTGGCTAGGTCTCTTCGGCCGTCTTCTAATAATCCCAGTGCCTCGAAGTAACTATCCCATCCGTACATTTCATTGAAGCGCCCACCGGGCACTACAAACGGAACGCCGCGGCAACTTCCGTCGGGATTGCACACCAGCGCCAGACTAAGCAATCCGGGATAATCGTTTCTGCCCTTGACCCATTCGGGTGTAATGACTTTTGGCAGGCGAACGACTTTGATTTTCAGGCTGGGATGCCTGTCAGCAACCGCGATAAAGTATTCATACGCTTTACTGTCGTCATTCGGGACGTAAATGTAATTGCAGCCGTCGACCGAAGCTGTTTTAGTGTCGGTAAAGAGTGGAACGATGTTTTCTTCGTCGATTCTTCTGGTCAATCCATCCCAGTAAACCTCGCGAATTGAACGCGAGATTCGGCGAACGGGGTTTTCGAATATCCTTTGTATATCCAACAGAGCTGTCCGGTCTTGCCCGGGCCGGGATAAAGTTAACTCCTGCAAGAGATTCGACAGGTGGTAGGTCCCCTCTATCTCGTACATTTTGCCTTTATGGTCAACTAGGTGGAATTTTTTGTCGCCGCGTTCCGCCTCTACAAAGTGGTCGTCGATAGTGATTTTCTTATCACCGTCGGTATCTTCCTCGTCGAGCAGCCTTTGAATGTTTTGCTCTATATTGACCCTGACTCTCCTTCGGATTGATACGGCTCTTTGCGTACAGGAAGTGGAAGAGGCGGCAGCTATAACGACAGCCAGCGGTAGTGAGATTACCGCGGTGGTACGTTTTGTTTTTGAGCCTTTTTTCATTAAGTGCAAGTACCCTGCTCAGAATTTCACAAAGCTGGGGATTATATACTCGATACGGGGGATTTCAACAGTGCACTTATCATTATTAGTACTCGCGGCACAGTCCGATGCAGAGCGCTTTTATCAACAATGGAGCCTATGGGATTCGAATTCGCCACAGGCGAACAAGCCCACAGGGCTTGCTTTATCCGCCGGAGGCGGACCACGACCTCTCTTTTAGGCAGTCAATATACTCTCTGCCCACCCCGCTCTTAAGAAACTTTTCACGCTTACGAGCCGACTTATAATCGGGAAACTCTTCCGTATAAAACAAAGCAAAATCCTTAATTATCTGACTGCCCTTTGTCTTTCCAGAGCGATGTTCAGCCAAACGTCTCTCGAGATTGTTAGTTATGCCAACGTAGCGTTTTGCTCTACCCTGAAGCACATATACAGTAATCATCTTAGTAAACCATGATGAATTTGTGGAAAGTATTTCTGCGATTGATTTCCTCAAAGAGGGCCAATGTATCTCGAAATTCTCTCTGGGAACGCCGAATAATGTTGCAACAATGGAGCCTATGGGATTCGAACCCACGACCTCTTGCATGCCATGCAAGCGCTCTCCCAACTGAGCTAAGGCCCCGTCGAAGCCGGATATTAGCATCAAATGGGTGTTTTTGCAAATCATTTCCCTGTCGATACCGCAGAACATCGGGATTTGTTTTATTGGAGCGGCTGGGCTATAATGGTCGGCTGGGCTGTTTGCTTAAAAGGTGCCTGTTTAACTGTTTCAGGAAGGTAGATTTGATTGAAAGAAAGCGACTATTTGTCACGGGGCGGGTTCAGGGCGTTGGATTTCGCCCTGCTGTGTACAGGCTGGCTCAGCAGCTTGGACTGGCTGGCTTTATCTTCAACGATACAAAGGGAGTGACAATAGAAGTTCAGGGCAGCGCTAAAGCTGTATCGAAGTTCGTACGGAGTTTCATGGAAGATTCCATAATAACACCTTTGGCAAGGATTAAGTTATGCCAAGTATCTGAGACGGCCGTGGTTGAAAATGAGAGAAAATTTGTCATTAAAACCAGTGAATCGGTCGGTACAGCTTTATCCGAGGTCAGCCCGGATATGGCTACCTGTGGAGCCTGTCTCGAAGAGATGCGGGATGAAAGTGACTTTAGGTATAGATATCCTTTCATCAACTGCACTAACTGTGGGCCGAGATATTCTATTGTTCAGACGATTCCTTATGACCGGCCTAATACGACGATGTCGGTTTTTGAAATGTGCGACAAGTGCGCTGCGCAGTATAAAGACGCAAATGACAGGCGATTTCATGCCCAGCCGGTTGCATGTCCTGATTGCGGGCCGAAGATTTGTCTTACCGACAGCAGTGGAAAAACCATCGAACAAGACAGTGATGAGGTCATAAAACAGACAGCCCGGATGTTGAGAGCAGGAAAAATCGTAGCTGTCAAAGGCGTCGGGGGATTTCATCTTGCTGTTAATGCTCTGGACAATGAAGCGGTGCTGCGGCTCAGGGAACGAAAGAAAAGAGATGCCAAGCCTTTTGCTATGATGGCCGATTCAGTGGAGAAAGTAAAAAAATATGCGGTAGTCAGCGAAATAGCTAAGCAGGTTTTAACCAGTCCTGAGAGTCCAATTGTTCTATTGTCCAAGAAACCGGACAATCCGATAGCGCCATCGGTAGCTGGAGGGGTAAGTACATTTGGCTTTATGCTTTGCTATGCACCATTGCATTGGCTGTTATTTGCCGAGGGGCTGGATGTATTGGTGATGACCAGCGGAAATATCTCGGACGAGCCTCTTATCTGCAGAAACGAAATAGCTTTGGAACGGCTGGGTGGTGTTGCAGACGCATTTTTAATGCATGACCGTGAAATCTATCGTCAGGTTGATGATTCGATTGTGCATTTGATTGATGATGAGCCGGTTCTGTTGCGACGAGCGCGAGGATATGTGCCGACACCTGTATCAATAGAGGCCGAGTGTGAAAAGGATATTCTGGCTGCCGGCTCGGACATGAAAAATACATTCTGCTATGTCAAAGCAAATCAGCTTATCGTCAGTGAGCACATCGGTGATATGGAAGAGGGGAGCGTCTATCGCCACTATGCAGATTCGGTCGAACATCTGGGACAGCTTTTTGAAGTTGGGCCAAAGGTTGTGGCGTGCGATTTACATCCCGGATATTTTTCAAGTCAGTATGCAGCATCTTTGAAGGATGTTGAGTTGGTAAAAGTGCAGCATCACTGGGCGCATATCGCTTCGGTGTTGGCTGAGTATGGGCTGGGCGAGAAAGTAATCGGGCTGGAATGTGACGGGACTGGATATGGGACCGATGGTGCTATATGGGGCTGTGAGTGCATGATTGCCGATTTAGAATCCTTCGAGCGATTTGGACATTTGAAATATTATCCGCTTGCTGGTGGTGATTCGGCAGCCAAGGAGGCGATTCGACCAGCACTTGCGCTGTTGAGCCAAGCATACGGCGATGAGTTCGAGTTAGATAAATTTCAATGGCTTCTTAAAAAAATTGAGCCGAATATCGAAAAGCAAAAGTTGGTTTTAGAGCAGATTCGAAAGCAAGTAAACACCGTAAATACGTCGAGTCTGGGACGGGTTTTCGATGCTGTCGCGGCGATGGTCGGTTTGGGCAGTTACAATCATTTCGACGCACAGCTTCCAATGGCGCTCGAAGCGGTAGCTGATGAGAAGGTCGAACAGTCGTACGATTTCGAGGTAAAAGAACGAGCTGGTGAACCGAAGCAACTGGATTTGAGTAAGATGATACGGCAGTTAATTGATGATATTCGTGATGGGGTATCAACGACGGCGGTTTCTGCGAAGTTTCATAATTGCCTTGCGGCAGGTTTGTGCGAGATGGCTAAGAAAGCGAGAGACAGCAACGGATTCGGAAAAATAGCCCTTAGCGGCGGGGTATTTTGTAACCGGTATTTGACGAATCGGCTGATAAAGCTATTGAAGCAGGCTGATTTTAACGTATTATTTAACCGCCTTGTTCCGAGCAACGACGGCGGAATCTCGTTAGGACAAGCGGCGATAGCGGCAAAGAAATTATAAGGTAACGAATATGTGTTTAGCGGTACCGGCAAGGATAGTTGAGCTGGAAGGTGACAAAGCGGTTGTTGATGCTATGGGTAACCGGTTCAGCGCCAAGACTACGCTTTTGCCGGATGCGAAACTCGGCAGTTTGGTTCTGGTGCACGCCGGCTTTGCTATTTCGTTAGTGGATGAGGAGGAGGCGAAGAAGACCTGGCAGTTGATTGCCGAGATAAATGAGTTTATGGAAACCGATAAAAAGATTTCGGGTTAGTTGAGATACGAGTAAATGCTTGAGCGAATTTACAAAGCGCAGAAGTTGATGGACTCAGCGTGTCAGGCGATGGGCAGGCGGGTAAACATAATGGAGGTGTGCGGGACGCATACGGTTTCTATATTCCGCAGCGGGATAAGGGCGACTCTGCCTGAAGGGTTGAAACTTCTATCGGGGCCGGGCTGTCCGGTATGTGTCACCGACCAGAGCTATATCGATGCGGTTCTCGAACTGGCGCAGCGAGATGACTGCGTCATTGCCACTTACGGTGATATGATTCGTGTGCCGGGCAGGAACGGTTCATTGGAAAGAAAACAGCCCAGCGCAAATATTAAGGTTGTTCTCAGCAGTGAAGATGCTCTGCAGTTAGCCAGGGATAATCCCGAAAAAGTTGTTGTTTTGATAGCGGTGGGGTTTGAGACGACGGCTCCTTCAACGGCGGTAGTTGTCAAAGAGGCAGCCCAGCAGGAGATTGAAAACTTTTGTGTATTTAGCGGCCATAAGCTGGTCGTACCGGCCATGCGGGCGTTATTGACGGAAATAAATAATAATATCGATGCGTTTCTTTGTCCCGGTCATGTCAGTGTGATAATCGGCTCAGGGGCTTTTAAGGAAATTGTCGATGATTTCGGTAAGCCGTGCGTCGTAGCCGGTTTTGAGCCTATGCAGATTATAGAAGGCTTAGCAGAGATTTGCCGTCAGCTAAGTCAGAGTAAGGCGGAACTCAAATCGATATATTCAGCGGTTGTTACGGAAAAGGGTAACGAAACCGCCCAAAAAATATTGTCGGAAGTTTTCAAGGCAGCAGACGGGTATTGGCGGGGGCTGGGCAAGATTGACAAAAGTACATTGAGGCTGCGGGACAGATATGAGCAGTTTGATGCTCTCAAGCGTTTTGGAATAACGGAGACACCGGCCGAAGATACGAGCGGTTGTCAATGCGGCGAGGTTTTGTGCGGGCTGATAGAGCCGACCGAGTGTAATTTGTTTGGCAAAAGTTGTACGCCGGATACGCCGGTTGGTCCCTGCATGGTCAGCTCGGAGGGGACATGCGCGGCGTGGTTCAAATACGGCCGGAAGAGGCGGCGTGAGCAATGACGGAAAGAGACGATAGAATTCTGCTTGCTCACGGTGGCGGTGGTCGATTGTCCGACGAGCTGATCCGCAAGACAATTCAGCCTCGGCTTGAGGGACAGCTCACCGAGTTAGCTGACGCAGCCGAATTAGAGCTTGATTCAAATCGAATTTATTTCACTACCGACAGCTATGTGGTCAGGCCCTTGTTTTTCAACGGTGGCGATATCGGCAAGCTCGCCGTATGCGGAACGGTAAATGATTTGGCGGTGGCCGGGGCAAAGCCGGTCGCAATATCACTGTCGCTGATAATCGAAACAGGTTTTGAGATAGCGTTGCTTGAGAAGATACTGGATAGTGCCGCCAGAGCGGCTAAGGAAAATGATGTGAAAGTTGTTACCGGGGATACCAAGACCGTCGAGGCCGGGGCTGCGGATAAGCTCTTTATCAATACGGCAGGTATCGGGGTAAAACCAGCTGATGTAGAGTTGGGATTCAAGAAAATAGCTGTAGGTGATGTAGTGGTGGTCAGCGGCACAATCGGCGACCACGGAATGACAATAATCTCGCAGCGGGAAGATATCAAGTTCGACAGCCCTCTTGAAAGTGACTGTGCGGGGCTGGCCGGGATAATAAGTGAAGTTCTTAAAGTGCCGGGAGTGAAATTCATGCGTGACCCGACGCGCGGCGGGTTGGCAGCTACTCTGAATGAGATTGCCGGAGAAACCGGGCTGAGCATCGAGCTTAATGAGACTGATATTCCTGTTAATCCGACGGTACAGGCGGCAGCGGATGTGCTTGGTTTTGATGTGCTCAATATTGCCAACGAGGGCAAATTCGTGGCGATAGTATCGTTCGAGGCGGCTAAGCAGTTTATTGAAGCCTGCAAGAATCATCCGTTGGGAAAAAGTACCTCTCTAATCGGGCGGGTGTGCGAAGCGGAGATTGAGCCTTTGGTTGAGCTGAAAACCAAAGTTGGTGGAAGAAGAATTGTGCAGATGCCGTACGGACGGGAACTTCCGAGGATTTGCTGATGCATGAGTCGATGGTAGCGCAGAGTTTGCTCAATACTATATGTGCCGAGGCGGAGAAACAAAGTGGCCGACCGATATTAGTGAAGGTAAGCTGCGGTACGTTTAATGCACTAAATGATGATGTGCTTGGTATGGCGTTTGAGGCTATTGCCAAAGGAACTATTTGCGAAGGAACGCAACTCGAGATTGAACATAAGCCCATTCGAGCCAAATGCAAGGACTGTCAGAAAGAGTTTGATTTTGAGATTTCAAATCCTCTTTGCAGTCAATGCAGCAGCGACAAATTCGAGCTATTGCCGGATGCGCCTTTATTGTTGGAAGAAATAAAATTTGAGGTTGATTGAAACTATGCAAAAAAAAGTAAAGGTTGGAAAAAAGATTCTAAGCGCTAATGAGGAATATGCCCAACAGAACCGTCAGCTTCTGTCGCAGCAAAGAAAAGTTTGTCTGAATATGATTTCCTCGCCCGGTTCGGGTAAGACGAGTATCTTGGCAAGGACGATTGGCGAGTTAAAAGATAAGATGAGCATCGGTGTGATAGAAGGCGACATACAAACTGAGCTGGACGCAGAGAGGATACGCACAGCGGGCGCGTCAGCGGTTCAAATTAATACCGAAGGAGCGTGTCATCTTTCGGCGACCCAGGTGAACACAGCTTTGCAGAAGCTACCTTTGGAAAAGCTGGATTTGATTATCATAGAGAACGTCGGCAATCTGGTTTGCCCTTCAGCATTCGAATTAGGCGAGGATGGCAAAATC
>JASFHM010000025.1:0-8828 GCA_050123215.1 Phycisphaerales bacterium
CACCGAGTATCAAAGGCATATGCGGCATGACAGTACTGAGCACAGTCCCGGAAGCCTTACGCGTAGCTATCGCTTTATCCGTTGCGAATGTGGGAAGCAATTCATCTAAGTCAACGCCGAGTTTGCCTTCGGCGGCGTTTGCGAATTGCTGAGCCAGTTCCGGAAACTGCTTGGCGTATTTATTGAATTTTCTCTGCCAGCTTTTCTCCGCTTTGATACCGGCCTGACGGATTTGGCCCATATGCTCGGCGACTTCCTCGGGTATATAGAATGTCTTTTCGCCGTCCCATCCGAATTTCTGCTTGGTAAGGTTGATTTCCTCTTCACCTAATGGCGAACCGTGAGCGGCAGCGGTGTCCTGCATGTTGGGGCTGCCGTAGGCGATATGGCTGCGCAGCTTGATAATGCTTGGTTTGCCTTTGTAGCGTTTTGCTTTTTTGATTGCTTTTTCAATCGCAGCCAGGTCCGTACCGTCACCATCTACTGCAATAACATTCCAGCCATAGGCTTTGTACCGCATAGCGACGTCTTCGGTAAATGACAGATTCGTGTCGCCATCGATACTTATGTGATTGTCATCGTAGATTACGATTAAATTGTCTAATCCGAGATGACCGGCCAGTGAACTCGCCTCAGCCGATACACCTTCTTCCAAATCGCCGTCGCCGGCAATTACATAAATTTTGTAATCGATTATATCCGAACCGTCTTTATTGAAATAGCCTTCAAGATATTTCTCCGCTATCGCCATACCGACCGCGTTGGAGATTCCCTGACCCAGCGGGCCGGTTGTCACTTCAACACCGAGCTCCGGTTCGTATTCAGGATGGCCGGGTGTCTTGCTGCCTAATTGCCTGAAGTTTTTCAAGTCGTCCAGACTCATATCATATCCGCAAAGGTGCAGCATCGAATAAATCAACATGCTGCCGTGTCCGGCGCTGAGGACGAACCTGTCTCGGTTAAGCCATTTCGGATTGGCCGGATTATGTCTCATTATCTTTGTCCAAAGCAGATACGCCGCCGGAGCCATGCCCATCGGCATACCGGGATGGCCGCTTTTGGCCTTTTGAACGCCGTCGGCTGACAGAAA
This sequence comes from Phycisphaerales bacterium, assembly GCA_050123215.1. Classification (GTDB taxonomy): domain Bacteria; phylum Planctomycetota; class Phycisphaerae; order Sedimentisphaerales; family Anaerobacaceae; genus CAYMOE01. The sequence continues at coordinate 1,091 of JASFHM010000025.1, forward strand.
TCGAATGGTCTCAATTGAAAGCTTATCAATTGACTGTTGTTCTGTTGTCATCACTATCTTCCTGTAAATAAACAACTTAACTAATACGGTTCTAATCACGTTTACTTCAAAAAAACAAGACGGACAGCATAACTGTTAATGAGTTTAGCTGCAAGATTTTTTACCGGCTGGCGTCTTATAGTATTAGATGGTAAAATCCGGTCAAACATAAACAGGATTGAAAGGAGAACGTATGGACTGTTCCGGACCGTGTGACCCCGAGGCTGTAAGTGTATTTATAGCGATTGCTGCCGCTGCTTTTACAATTTTTCTCGGTTTAGTTGTGACCATAGTAACAGCGCTTATATTCTGCAAAATATTTCACAAGGCCGGTTTTCACTGGGCGCTGGGCCTGTTGATGGTAGTTCCCGTTGCTAATGTGATAATGCCGTTCTATCTTGCCTTTAGCGACTGGCCGATACAAAAAGAGCTTCGCGCCATGAAGCAATCTGCCGCCGGTGCTGAAAAAACATAATTCATAGAAAACAGGGAGCATGTATCGTGGCTGAAGAACCCACGCTCGCCATAAGTGTAGTTGACCCGATTGACCCCGCCTTCAAAAGGGCCAAGCTGCTTTGTTTTAGTCCTTTCGATTTGGAAAAATGGTTCGTCATCGGTTTTTGCGCCTGGTTGGCAACTCTTGGAAATAGTGGTTTCAATCTGCCTTACGATTCATACGGCAAACCTTCCGGCTTTGTGGAATCATGGCGGAATCATTTCCCCGTCGAGTTGATGCTTGTGGTTCTGTTCGTTTCAATTGCGGCGGCAATTGGTTTTCTTATTATGGTGGTCTTGGTATGGCTGACCAGCAGAGGACGTTTTATGTTCCTGCATTGCGTTGCCACAAATCATGCTCAGGTTAAAGTGCCGTGGAGGCTATATGGCCGGCAGGCGAACAGCTTATTTGTGTTTCGTATCGTAGCTGCGATAATCTTCTTTGTATGCCAGTTGCCCTTATGGGTAATTGCCGGCTTTTGTATACACTTGCTTTCCAGGAATTCAACTTTTATTAATATTCCCATAGTCTCAGCTGTTGTGATTTTATTTGTGCTTATAGCTGCGGTTTTTGTTGTATTTTTATTAACGATGAAATTCACAAATGATTTTGTTGTCCCTGTTATGTACCTCCGCAGGCTTTCTTGTGTTGATGCCTGGCGCGAGTATCTGCCGCTGCTGCGAAACAATAAAGCCCGCTTCATTGTCTATATCCTGTTTCAGTTTGTCATCAGCCTGGTTATCTCCGCCATTCTCTTTACTCTTGCTTTGGCAACGTGCTGTTGTGCGGCGTGTTTGTTTTCAATACCTTATATTGGAACAGTAATTCTGCTGCCGATTTTTGTCTTCAAAAGGTCATATTCCCTGATGTACCTCAGGCAGTATGGTTCCGAATTTGATGTGTTCGCGGATTTACCTCTTTTCGAAGCATAAGAGGATACGGTTACTGAGTAAGCATTTGAATTGCGAGATTACTCACCTGTTCCGATGCTTTGCCGACTGCCAGTGGTTTTACGAGCTTTGCCAGCTTGGCGCTTGTATATTCAAGCTTCCCATGGTCCTGCAACAGCTGTTTAATCTTCTCTGCAATTGGTTCGATGGAAGTAAAATAGGGCATATACTCGGGCACCAGTTCTTTCTGTGCTAAAATATTAACCAGTGACAGATATTTCGTTGTAACCAGCCGGCACCCTACAAGATGCCACAGAAACTTACTCGATTGATACATTATCACCATAGGACAATTGGCCGCCGCTACCTGCAATGTAGCGCTTCCGCTTGCCACAATCGAAAAATCGCACCGCTTTGCTGTATCATAAACCGAGTCGGTAACATAGTGACATTCGAAACCATCAATCTGTTTCGATTGCAGCATTTGTTTCCTTGCGTCATCGACAGCTACTGTCGTAAAGCTCGATTGCGGAAATTTATTTTTTAATCTGACCGCAATCTGCTGCATCGGGACCCACAGTGACTTTAGCTCGGCCTCGCGCGAGCCTGGCATCAGTGCAATCTTTGCCTTGCTTGGCTCAAAATCTTGATAATGTTTTTTCTCCGCACGGGGGACTGTCTGAAGATTCTCGAGCAATGGATTTCCAACAAACTCAGCTTCAACACCTCTTTGTCCGAACCACTGTTGTTCAAAAGGAAGGATGCAGCAAAGTTTATCGCACCATTTCTTCAACTTTCGTATTCGCCGAGGCGCCCATGCCCATAACTGAGGAGCAACATAAAAGAGCGTTTTTGCTCCGTGCTTTTTGGCTGTTTTTGCTACATGAAAATTGAAAGCCGGTGAGTCACATACAACGACCAAATCAACCGGCTTTTCTTTAAAATATTGCCTGATACGTTTTAGAACCCCGCGGAAATAAAAAACCTGTCCGAAGGCATTGTAGGTCATAGCAGCCCGGTTTGTCGTTTCCTCAAGCAGTTCACAGCCGGCTTGTCGCATCTTTTCACCCCCGACCCCGACAACCTCAATTTCGTAACCACTTTTGAACAAAGCACTTATCAAGGCTGCACAATGCGCGTCCGCGCTGGGCTCGGCAGCACTTAGAAACACTCGATATTTCCTTTTACTCTCTATCATCGCTTTACAGACGGCCTTAATACCAATATTTCAGCAAAACAGCAACTATCCGGCTCTGTGTTTCATTTTGTTTATACTAAAATTACCCCCCTGACCGTTATATAATATGGCTGTACTTTATAATACTCAGCGAGCCAAGAGAAAGATGCTCGAGAACAAACAGTTGATTTACAAACTCAGGCACGGCGACAAAAATGCTCTGCGCCGAATCTACGAAAAGTATAAGGACGCTATGTACGCTGTTGCATATTCATTATTGAATGAACCTGCTGCTGCCGAGGATGTTTTGCATGATGTATTTGTCAACTTTGCCAGAATCGCGCCGAGGTTCAGACTCTATGGCTCATTGAAAAACTATCTTATCACATGTGTCCTGAATCGATCGCGTGACATGTTCCGGAGCAAAATGTACCGAATTGTGGAAGTCGAGCGGGCCAGAAGTAAGCCTGCCGAAGGGACTAATCCTCAGCAGCAGGCTATAGAAACTGAGCACGAAAATATTTTGACTCAGGCCCTGACAAATGTACCACAGCCTCAAAGAGAAGTTATTATACTTCACTTACACGGAGGTCTGAAGTTCAGAGAAATCGCCGACATTCAGGACGTGTCGATTAATACAGTTCAGGGCAGATACCGTTATGGCTTGGAAAAACTGCGTTCAATTCTTAGCGGGCAGATTCAATAAATGGATGATTTCGAAGACATCGAAAAAAAGATAAAAGACATCGGGCGAGAGACCACGCCTGATACCGACAAGAGAATCCTCGACGATGCCCTTGCTTCTCTGGGGCAGGTGCCCCGAACTCACCCTGCCCCGGTTATGAGCACGCTTATCCCAAAAGTTGCCGTGACAATAATGGTAATTGTTGTAGTAGTTGGCCTTGTATTTATTTTCACCAAGCGAGCCCAGACTCAAAAAAAGATTGCCAAGCCTCCCGTGTTTGTAGAAACAACTCCTAAGCCGCCGGAAGAATTAACTGTTTCGGAACTAGAGACTGCCGAGCCCATCCATCGTGAAAGGACCGTTGAACAGTTGCAGAAAGAGCTTGAACATATAACTATTCTGGCGCAGGATTCCGACGTTAACGAATTATTGGCAGTACTCAATGAAGGCTCTGTCCCCGCTAAAATGCTCGCTGCCGGTTATCTCGCGCAAATTGGCGATTTGGATGTCGCTGAGATTCTTGAGGACCTTGCCGCCGAGTTGGCGCCCGATGACCCTAACAATGTCTTCGCCGTTGCTGCTTCTCAAATCAAAGCCAGATACCGGGAATCCTTCGTACGTTCCGAACCTGCCGATGACATTGAGCCCAAAGTAGAAACTGAGCCCGTTGAACACGATATCTCCGGCTGGCTCATCAATCCCAATGGCCAGCCGATAAATGGCATGGTCCAGATTGGTTTAAAAAAAGTAACAGCGAATGCAGAGGATGGCTTTACAATGTCCAAGCCGGTTCGTAAAGAGTTTATGTCGTCTTTCGGACGAGCCTACGATGCGAACGGACAAATGGGGTGTTTTTTCATCTGGCGTGGAGATGAAGATACGAACAATTTAGAGGTAATCGTTAAACCTTTTGCCGCTGTTACCGGTACTGTGATAGATTTCGAAGCCGAGGCTGTAGATGATTTTGATATTAGTATTAAGCCTTACGTTGAGGACGAGATGGTTTATGAAAGTTCAATCGGTGAAATTCCTTGGAAAAGTACAGTACATAAAGACGGCACATTTGAGGTCAACTCAATCCCGGTTGGCGTACCGCTTGGATTAGTCGTTACAAAGCCGGGTTTCAAAACACAAATAAAACTCGATTTGACCGCTGGCCGAACGCTCGATTTAAATGATGTAGTACTTGAATCTTTACCTGGTTTTCATGAAAGTGTTGAATGGAACTGTAGACTCGAAGGTTATATTCTGGACGAGAATAATGAACCCTTGGTTGGAGTCTCTGTCGGTGCATTCGTCGGAGAAGAGCGGTTCAAGACAGTGAGTGATTCCCTCGGCTGGTATGAATTCAGAAACCTGCCGAACGATGTGATTACACAAATCGTTCCCTATTTCGACGGTTACGGAAACAATTTGTTTGGTTATGACCGGACCGACTGCAACAACCGACTGGATATACAGATATTTCCGCAGGCTTATGATTGGTACGACCAGCCGGCACCATCTCTTTTGGTCAGAACATGGCTGAACTCCGAAGAGCTGGACATTCAGGAACTGACAGGCAAAGTGGTGTTACTTTGCTTGGGGCTCGATTGTTCCAACGGTGGCGATTGTTTAAATCGGCCCATAGAAATCTACCAACGCTACAGTGAACAGAATGATTTCGCTATTATTGCCGTACACGAATATCTTGAGCCGAATTCGCAAACTGAAGATGCATTGTTGGAGTTTATCGAACAGCAACAAATAGATTTTCCAGTTGCTGTTGACCAGCGTGCCGATGCTGCCAAAGATTTTATTCTGCCGGAACATCGCCGGTTGGAAGGGGAGCATATTTCTGTTAGAAAAAGGGGCATCAGTAATTCGGGGGCGACGCATTCAATCTATCAGGTCAGGCAGCGCCCGGCATATTTCCTGATTGACAGGGCCGGTATATTACGCGCATCTGTAGCTGTAGAAGACCTTTACGAATCAATCGACCAGCTTTTGGCTGAATAAAACTGAATTTTTTTAAAAGTTTTATTTTTTTTCTTCGGAAGTATATACTTAACGCACAAAATCGCCCTAAATACTTAATTAACAATGGCTTAGCTGTCATTTAGATTTGGGCTTTTTCTTCTTTTTGTTTTTGGGCCAGCCGTCCTTTGGCTTCTCTTTTTTCAGAGCTTTGCCAACCGCGTCTTCCCAATCGCCGTTTATCTTTACATGTTCTGGCGAAGGTCCGTGTTTTTTTCCTTTGTTTGTCATAACCGCCCTGTCATAAACCCTTATATAATATCAAGTTGGATTCTCTTGTTACATTATATTATTTTTTTGTATTTTGCCCCTTGCCGCTTTCCAACTCTTTGATTACACTAACAAGAATGAACACTAGGCGTTACAAAGAGTTAAAGAAGAAAGCTGATGACCGATACCAGAAAGCCGTAGAGGCCGCCAAACAGCGGCATATCGAAGAACTTCGGGCTATAGAGACTGTCTGGCGAATGGAGCACCCGTCCCGTAAAAACAGCTCAGAACAATTTAATGAGAATTTGCATAAATCTGACAGTGATTGGGGAGCTATTGCTGCCGCTGTAAAAAATTCACTGAAATATGTTCCCGAAATCTTCACTAAAACTGATATCCGAACAGCCATGAAACAAATCGCACCTGAAATAGAATCAAAGTGCAGAGAGAGCTCCCTTACCAGCAGGCTCTTGCGACTTGTTGATGCCGGTGAAATCGAAAAACTCAAAACTGGGAAAGGTAGCGCTCCAAACAAATATCGTCTTAAAACGTCTGTAGCGCACGTGACACATATTGAAATCAATACTGAAGATAAGGAGTAAAGGTTGGGCTGAATAAGCGTGGCGCGCTCATCCAGCCCTAAAATACAACAATGATAGCTTTAGCACTCAATCCCATGGACGGGTTACATTACGCATTATACCCTAATCCCCCACCTGCCTGTCAACATAATTTTGGCCCCCCAAGTTAACATTTTCGCAGTGCGCTTGGGGGGCCTATTATCGTGCCCCTGTGATGAAATTGGCAGACATACGGAATTTGGCTTACCGTGGCACATGTTGCCATCTCGGTTCGACTCCGAGCAGGGGCATTGGCCCCAGACTTTATAATTTTGTTCCTCTAACCTGGGCAAAGCCCAGAGAAAGGAGGTGGTGGCTATGAGAACTAAATGTAGGCCCGAAAGAATCGGGAAGCCTGGACCGAAAACTGTCGGCGTTAAAAGACATAGACGGTCTGCTCCCAAGCCTATCCGCAGAAAATGCGGATAACATAACATAGTTAAGTCTGGGGCCGAATTTTTAATATCGGCAGTTTATGAACTTTTCAAACAGCTAAACTATGCAGATTTGCTGGCTGGCTCGTAGTACATTAACCGCTTACCCTCTGAGTTTTGTATAGCTTTGGTGACACGTTCTCCATCATCTATATCACGTGTGGCCCAACGAAATTCAAACTCGCTCAGATAACGGTGGAGATGTTTTTTGCTAACACAATGGTACGTCCCATAGACCCCTCTTTTAATCAAAGCAAAAAACGCTTCAACTGTATTGGTAGTGATGTCGCCACGAGCATATTCTTTTCGTCCATGATTAACCACATCATGGCCTTTAAATGGTAAGCCAATCCTTGTATAAGCCGGAAACTCGTCAGTCATAAGTCTTGCTGAGAAATCTATATTTTCCGTCATCACACTTTTTAACGTTTTACTCGTTACGTTCGGAACTACTTTTGCTCGAACTGCGCCGCTACGTGACACCATTCCTAAAACGGCAGTCTTGTTTGCACCGCGTCCTATTTTCATGCCAATGCCGCGCTTGCGTCTTTGAGAGTATCGGGGTTTGCCGCCTATATAACATTCGTCGACCTCCACGATACCTCTAAGTTTATTCTCTGCGTCTGGCGCAGACATCGCATACCGAATCCGATGCATTAAAAATAAAGCTGATTTATAAGAGATACCACATTCTCTGCTTATTTGTAAGGCACTTACACCTTTTTTAGAGGCACATGCAGCCCAAAAGGCAAAACACCATACTTTAAGTGGTATCCGAGAATCTTCCATCACTGTTTTAATTCTAACAGTAAATTGTCTTTTACAGCCATGACATCGCCAAAGAAAACGCTTGTTGCGTTTGCCTTTACTGTCTTTCATTTGATGCACATTAGTATCACCACAGCGAGGACAAGCAGGTGTGTTTCCCCATCTTTGTTTTTCCATAAATTCCACAGCCGCCTTTTCATCTGAACAGGCTTTTGGAATGTTCTTCAATACCCAACTATCTGACTCGCCAGCTTTTTTTCGTTTCTTTGCCATGATTATAGTATAGCAACTTTTTACTTGACGCACAAGAAAAAAATCGAGAAAATTATGGTCTTTTCAAAAATTTTTTTCATAGCTTATTTTGCCCAGAAACACGCCTTAAACCTCAAAATTCCACGTTTTT
>JASFHM010000026.1:0-8789 GCA_050123215.1 Phycisphaerales bacterium
TTATACGCACTCAAATATTTCTTATTTCTCAGGCGAACCAATTGACCAGCAGTGGGCACTATGGGTGAAAGAAAAGTATGGTGATGGCTCAGGCTATATCAGTTATTGGTGGATTAAACTTTATTACCAGGGAGCGGGAGTAGATTATTGTGGGGCTTCAGGTGGATGCGATGAGTATATCAGCAATGTTCAGGTTGGAACGATTAACAATTCCAGCGAATGTAGCAACTACTCTGACTATACCGCCATATCAACTGATATGGAAATTGAATCAAGCTATGGTATAACTGTCAGCAACGGCAACGGCTACGCGGACGACAGGTGCGGCATCTGGGTTGATTGGAACCAGGATGAGGACTTCGATGATGCCGATGAGACCATCGCCGTCAATGGCAATCCCGGAGGTGGTCCTTATACTGCTACGATTATTCCTCTTGCAGGCGCAGCTTCGGGGTACAGCCGTATGCGAGTCAGAATCGTTTATGACCAAACACCTGCTCCATGTGGCAGCGCTGTTTTCGGCGAAGTTGAGGACTATACGATTAATGTCATCGGAGCTGGGCCGAGTACTGTTTTTATTCGCGGGCATGTTACAACAGGTGATGGTTACAACCTGTCTAAAGTGGATATAGTGGCTGATGGTGGTTATAGCACAACTACTGAGCTGAACGGTTTCTACGAACTCGAAGTGGACGCACCTTATACGGGGACGATTCATGCTGAGAAAGCTTATTGGGATTTCGCTCCGAGTTCGCGTGACTATGTTAGTCTGTCCTCGGATATAAATGACCAGAACTTTGTCGGCGATTATACTGCTGAATCATACCCTACTATTTCAGGTTACGTCAAAACGCTGGCCGGCGAGCCCGTCGAAGATGTGGAGCTTTATGTTCATATTTGTTCTATTGGTTCAACAATGACTGATGCCAATGGGTACTATGAATTGACTGTTCCGGGCTTTAAGCGACCGGTCCCCTCACCAATAGACTGTAATGTCATTCCATTCAAAACTGATTGGTCTTTTTCTCCGCCCAATAATGTCTATACAGACCTGGTCTTTGATATTGCTGACCAGAACTATACAGCTCAATATGTCGGCGCAGGGTGCGAAAATGGCTGGATTGAAAAATGGGTAGCCAGGTATAATGGAAATAGATATGGTTTATATCGTGATTGGCTTGACGACCTTGCGGTTGACAGTCTCGGCAACATTTATGCTGTTGGTACGAGTGGGAACGAGGATGCTGACAGTTACTATTCGGTAGTGAAGTATAGCCCAACGGGTGAAATTCTCTGGTCAAGTCAGTTTGAAAGTCCAAGCAGTAATTCGGCAGGCGCTGAGGCTGCTGCAGTGGATAAAAATGGTAATATCTACGTCACCGGAAAAGTTGATGTCAATGATGTTTACGGAAAACGTAGTAGCTGTGTTACTTTAAGATATGCACCTGACAGTAATATTCCAAACTGGATGGCCGTTTATGATGGAGTAAACCACGAGGGTGCTCAAGGTGTTGGTATCATAACCGACGCTGGGGAAAATGTATATGTAATTTGCAGCAGTTGGTATGATGAAGTTATTGGTTCTGTTCTTCTCAACTACCATTCTGACACCAACGTTCCGGCTTGGGTAGCTCAGTACAGAACGCCAGGTGCGAAAAAAGACCTGCTGGTAGATGTTGCGTTAGATGGTCAAGGTAATATCTTTGTAATCGGGGAGACTAGAATTAGCGGGATAGATGATGATTATCTTACAATCAAGTATTCACCGGATGGGAATGAACTTTGGGTTAAAAAGTATAATAGCAGTTCAAGCAATTCAGATGATGCGAGGGGGATTGCGGTAGATGAATCAGGTAATGCTTACGTGACCGGCGAATCCAGTGACGGTAGTGGTATTACAAGTGCAGTCACTGTCAAATATGATAGCGACGGTAACGTAGATTGGGTTGCATCATATACCAGTCCTGTAGACGGAGTTGCTTTTGCTCAGGATATTGCGTTGGATGGCTCGGGTAATATTTATGTGACCGGTTCCGTCGGAACAGCCTCAGGGGGAGATGATTGCCTTGTTATTAAATACCATGAAGACAGCAATGAGCCGGTTTGGGTAGGTAAATACGACGGACCTCAAGGCGGAGATGACGGTGGACAGGGTATTACCTTGGACGATTTTGGTAATATTTATTTGGCTGGGGTGACAAACTGGGATTGGGGTGTATCGGCGGATTTCCTTGCTCTAAAATATTCGCCTGATAGTAACCAACCGATCTGGTCAGCGATATATCAAGGCCCGCCGGGGACCGTACAAGGTGCGGAACATATAGTGATTGACTCTGAAGGGGATGTTATAGTGGCCGGTTACTACGATGCTTTTATAACCGTGAAATATGAACAGTGTTGTGATTTGAGCGACATTAATTGTGACAGGACGGTCGATTGTGATGATTTGGAATACCTTTGTGACGAGTGGTTGATGAATAAGGTAGTTTCTGATGTAGCGCCGCCGCAAGGCGATACACATGTTGATTTTGCGGATTGGGCTGTTTTTGCCTCGGCATGGCTGTCGCAGCCAGGTCAACTGAACTATAGGCAATCTTGCGATATAGTTCATGATGGCATAATTGATGAATATGATGTAGCCGTGTTGGCAGATGAATGGCTAAAAGGTGGTCTACATCGTTTGTATGCGGACATTGCGCCTGTTGATGAGCCGGACGGCGTCGTCAACTTTCTGGACTATGCAATCCTCTGTGCTGAGTGGGTGACGCAAATAGGCCCGTGATATCTTTGAGCCGGAGAAAATTGCGCTAAGCTTCATATTCCAGACTGTGAGGAAGTTGTTCCAAGGGACAACCTGTGCATTTTGCTTTTGGCTTGCAGAATTGCTTTCCTACCTGAACCAGCAACGCATGATACTCATTAAAAAACTGCACGTCAGGTTCCAGATTTGACTCGAACAATTGCTGCAACTGTTCATAATCGAAAGGCGGTTCTATCAAACCGTGGCGGGCAATGATTCTTGCAGTGTAAGCGTCGACTACGAAGACATTTCGGCCGAAGGCATAAAGTAAAATCGAATCGGCTGTTTCCGGGCCGATGCCTTTAATAGATAATAACTCTTCTCTGAACCGGAGTGTTTCAAGCTGTTCGAGATTTTCGAGCATACCGTCGTATTGTTCGAACAGCCAATTTAGAAGGTTCTTGAGGCGTTTGGCTTTTACATTGAAGTATCCGGCTGGACGAATGAGTTCGGCAAGTTTGGTTATGTCTAATTCGCATAGCGCTCGAGGGCTTAAAAGTTTTGCGTTTTTTATGTTTGTGATTGCTTTTTCGACGTTGGTCCAGTTGGTGTTTTGTGTCAGGATGGCGCCGACGATGATTTCGAACTGTGTTTCGCCCGGCCACCAGTGCTGGGGGCCGAAATAATTGAAGGCAAGGTCGTAAATTTGTTTTAACTGCTCTGTTGTCACAGTATTACACTAAGCTCGGTTTTGAAAGGTATTGTAAATTTACACAGATTGGAGTAAACTCCGGACAAAATTAGAAAACTTTAAGGATAAAGCACGAATCGGTCATGGAAGATAAGCCGAAAGAAAGCGGCGGTCAACTATTTAATTACGCGCCGGGTTCATATCTCGAACGCACCAGCCGGCCTATCTACGGTCTGTTATTTCTGCTGCCTTTTATCATTTTCTATGAGCTTGGTACGATTTTTCTAAACACCGATGTACTGGATGAATCCCAGGTACGAGTGGTGGCGTTTGTATGGCTGCAGCGGGGGCTTGAGTACATAGGTTTGGGAGGTAAATTCGCCTGGGCGGCGCCGCCGCTGATGGTGGTGATGATTTTGTTGGCGTTTCAGGTGGTCTCTAAGAAGAGCTGGAGATTTATTGTTAGCGATGTCTGGCCGATGGCGATTGAGTGTGTGTTGATGGCAGCGCCATTGATTGTGTTGAGCTTGTTTTTGAACGGTTCGAGCGTCGGTGGCGAGGCGAATGTTTCAGCAGCTACGGCGAAACTGGCGGTCGAGGGGGATATAGTGATAAAGCGTTCGGTGCTTGCGGATATCGTAACAGGCATCGGTGCAGGGATATACGAGGAACTGGTATTCCGGCTGGTTTTGATATGTCTGCTTATGCTGCTGCTGCAGGACTTACTGAACTTTAGCCATAGAAATGCGATAATCCTGTCGGTTATCATTTCAGCGGCGTTGTTCAGCGCGCACCACCACATAGTCTTTGTCGACGGAGAACTTGGACACGTGGCGGTTTTTAGCTGGACGGTGTTTGTTTTCAGGGCTATTGCGGGGGTATATTTTGCGGCGTTGTTTGCTATGCGTGGTTTTGGAATTGCCGCCGGTACACATGCCTTTTACGACATCATCGCGACACTTATTAACGCCGCATTCTTTCCTCAGCCGTAAATTTTGCCTTATCGGAGCTGCAGCAAAAAAAAATGTGAAAAAGTTTGGTAGTGTTAGTCTTTTACATTTCTGGTTTTGTGAAATCATCGTCCTATAAACACCCCAAACCGCGTTATCAGTACTGATATTAAGCTTGAAATTTAAGCGGTTATTTGTGTATAATAAGCCCGTGGTTGGCTATAATCTTTTGTGGGAATATGTGAATGGAATTACCTCAGATCAAAGTTGCTATCGGCGAGTTGACATTTCATTTATTCCAGAGACCTTTGCATCCGGAGCTGTTTCAGATTTACGCCAAGCGTGAGCTGAAGACAGACAAGTATGAGGCATTGATTTGGGTGACCGGTTGTACGCACGTAGTTAGTGTTTTTGCCGACGATGTTTGCCTGAGCGAAGTAGTCAGCGCTCCGGGCCAGATGCTTCCGCAGCGTGGACTAATCGAGCGATTCCAGTTCCGTGGGCCGCGTTCGCATAAATGCACGCTTAGCCGCGGTATGAGCTATATGACCGATTTCCAGGTCGAAAAGATGAGCCCGAATCTTTATCGACAGAGTCATATCGACTTGGAACGCTTCGCAAAGAACCGCGGAATTTTCGTGAATTTCCCGGATTTGAAAGTCGGCGGAATCGAGCCGTTCTGCTATATCGATTTTGAGGCTCGCAAAAACGAGCTACATATACATACCTTCAGCGCCTATCCCGACCAGGTAACGATGATTAAGACGCAATCGCTGTTCGAGCTGCACTAACAGCGGGTCGTTTCGTTAGGGGACGGCGATTTCCAGTTTCACTCGTCACAGGTTTCTTGCGCGCTGAGCAGCATTTCACGCTCCGGGGCTGAGCGGTATAAAGCACTCAGATGCCGCATTTTGGCCCAAAATTAATTTTTGAACTTTAGGGAAAAATCATTTGACATTTCAAACAAGTGTTTTATACTTTTGTTTGAAACGAATGTTTAATGAAGATAGGCCAAAATATGGATTTTCACATTAAAAACGGGGTTTCGTCAGGCCAGGCGTGTGAAAGATTATTGGACGCGGCCGAGAAACTGTTTTCCGAACGTGGTTTTGGCAATACCAGCGTTCGCGATTTGACCAGGGCGGCGGGCTGTAATATTGCCGCGGTGAATTACCATTTCGGCGGCAAAGACCAGCTATATAGGGCCATGTTCCAAAGGCACATGAGCAAAGTCTTCGACGAACAAATAGAAATCATAAATAAGGTTATGAGCTCTAAGAACCCGACTTTAGAGGTGCTTTTGCAGGGGATGATAGCCAAGGCACTGGAGCCGTTAGAGCAGCAAAATGAACGCGTACCGATGGTCAAGCTGATTGTGCGGGAGACACTTAATCCGCATATGAAAGAAGATGTTGTCGAACTCGAGGCGTTCAAGGAGTTTATCGAATTGATAAAAGATGCTTTAATGAGGCTGGTGCCGGGCCTTTCAGCCGATAATGCGGTACTGTGCTTTTATTCCTTGGAAGGTTTGATATTACAGCCGCTTTTGTTCTACGACTTTTATGCCGAAATTATGGGGGCTGTCCCTGTTAAGCAACTGGTTGAACATTCGACGCGTTTTGCAGCAACGGGGATAAGAGCTGCGGCTGATAGTGAGTGAACGTAATTATCATGAATAAGCCATTGCTAATCAAAGTTTTGTACTGTGTGATACTGTCGATTTATCTGTTCTCGACAGGTTGCATGGTAGGGCCTAAATATGCTCGGCCGGATACCGATGCTGATGAGGGTGAATTTGTCTATGCAGGTCAGCATAGCCAGGATGTTAATGATATCGAGGCTGATTATCGCTGGTGGATACGGTTCGGCGATGCGACTACGACTGAACTTGTAGTTGAAGCGTTGGCGAAGAATTGGGATTTGAGAGCTGCCGCTGCGAGAGTATTGCAGGCGCAGGCCGGGTTATCCGAGGCACGTGGGGCGCAATGGCCTATGATTACGTATAACCTTGGTCGCGACAGACGCAAAACATCTTTCAATTTCGGCACCGGCAGAGCCAGCGCACTAACTACCACATACAGCCAGGATATATCTGTTGTTTATGTTTTGGACTTGTTCGGCAAGCTGAAACACGCCGAGCGCGCTGCGTGGGCGGACTTATTAGCGACAGAAGCGAATGAACGTGTGATTGTCAATTCGATTATAGCAAGTGTGATAAAAGCAAGGGTTGATATAGCGACGTTGCAACGACGTTTGGCTATCGCCAGGGCCAATATCGAAAGCAGAAGCAGTACATTAGAAATTGTAGAGCGCAGGTACGGGCAGGGATTGGTCGGGCCGGTTGATGTCAGGCTGGCAAGAGAGAATCTGGCGGCGTCGCAATCGACGGAGACGGCTCTGAAGTTATCTCTAATCAAAGCGCATCATGCACTGGATGTTTTGGTTGGTCGTCGACCCGGTTATTCAGAAATGCTAAGCGAAGGATTAGATGAGCTGCCCAACTTAAGACCAGTTCCGATAGGACTGCCTGCGTCGTTGCTTGACCGTCGGCCTGATTTGATAGCTGCCGAGATGTCACTTAGGGCGGCGAATGAGCAGGTGGGGGTTAGCGTAGCGCAGCTTTATCCGGATTTAACGCTGACCGGAACCATTGGGCGAAGTGCCGATACGTTGAGGGATACTTTTCGTCCGGAGACCGAGATTTACTCGTTGGTGATGGGACTTTCTCAGCCGATATTCAGGGGTGGCCAGCTCAAAGCGCAGGTCGATGCGGCTAAGGCAAGATACTCGGAGCTTGCGGCCGATTATGCAGGAACGGTTCTTACGGCGCTGCAGGAAGTCGAGGACGCTCTAGTGAGTGAAGATATGCTGCAGGTTCAGCTTAAACAGGTTGAGACTCGATTTAATGAAGCTCGCAACGCAGAAGAGCTTTCAAGACAACGCTATTCGCGAGGCATCGAGAGTATTCTTACGGTGCTCGAATCGGAGCGCCGCCGCAGAATAGCAGAAGAAGAGCTGGCTATATTAAAAGGTCAGCTTTGGACGACGAGAGTAAATCTTTTTCTGGCTCTGGGCGGAGACTGGGTGACACAGCCTCCAAGCGATATCGACGAAGATAATCAAAAGAATCTAAAGGATAGAAGAAATAAAGGCTTCTGGTTTCTGAAATGGTGAGTAGCAGAGATAAACTATGAATCTTAAAATGCAAAAAGTTCTTGATGTTGTTAAAAAGCTTCCACCGAAGCTTTGTGAATTTATCATTACTTTCCCGCAGAAGCATCGTCAGGCGTATATATCCCTGATAGTACTGCTGAGCGCTACGGCATTGGCAATTATTATAGTCATGTTCAAAAAAGCTCCGAAGAAGGAAGAGCCCCAAAAGTTTTCGCCGCTGGTTGAGGTGAAACAAATTCAGAAACAGGATATCAATATGGTGGTCATCGGCTACGGCACAGCCCGGGCCCAGGTCGAAGTTGAGATAGTTCCTCAGGTTTCAGGCAAGATTGTTTCAGTTAGTCCGCAGTTTCAGGCGGGTGGATTTATAAAAGCCGATGAGGAAATGTTCAGAATAGACCCTCGCGATTACGAGCTTATTGTTCGACAGGCGCGAGCCGGTGTAGCTGACGCGATGGTCAAGCTGGACATGGAGAAAGCCGAGGCCGCGATAGCATTGGATGAATGGTGGCAGTTGCATCCCGGAACCGAGCCGGATTCTCCGCTGGTTCTTAGAGAGCCTCAAATCAGGCAGGCGCAGGCTTTGTTAGAATCGACTCAGGCGGCTCTGGCTGTTGCCGAGTTGAATCTCGAGAGGACGAGTATCAGCCTGCCGGTCGATGTGCGAATAGTCTCGGAGGATATCGACCTAGGACAATTTGTTTCAGCTGGTCAAGCTGTCGGCCATGCGTATGGGATAGAGGCTGTGGAGATTGAAATTCCACTCGATGACAAAGAGTTAGGATGGATTGAAATTCCCGACCCCGCCATGAGAAACAACAGCAAAGGTTCACTAGTATTTGTTGAGGCCGAATTCGCTGGCAAAGAGCGTATATGGAAAGGTTACGTTGCGCGGACAACCGGACGGGTCGACCCGACCAGCAGGCTTGTTTATGTGGTTGTACAGGTGCCGAATCCCTACAATGTAAATGATGTTAAATCCGAGTTGCTGCCGGGTACTTTCGTACAGGCGAATATTCATGGTATTAAACTTGTAGAGGCATTTGCAGTACCGAGGAATTCCCTGCACAATAGAAATGAAGTCTGGATTGTAAAGGACGGCAAACTCCACATCACAGAGCTTGATATTGTTCGCGCAGATAAAGATTATGCTTATACGACCGACACATTAGAAGACGGCGATTTGATAGTCACCAGCACTATCGAGGCTGTTGTTGACGGTATGGGAGTAAGA
>JASFHM010000027.1:0-8757 GCA_050123215.1 Phycisphaerales bacterium
CTCGCCGAGAGAATCGGACCGCAGAAGTACCGTATATGGTTTAAGCATTCGACGAAACTGACTTTAACGAATGATTACCTTAATATAGGAGTGCCTAATCTTTTTATTGCCAGTTGGATAGAGAATCATTTTGCCAATGATATTGCTCAGGCTGTAAAAGCCATAACCGGACAGAACCTGAAAGTCACCTTCGGAATCGACCCCGAGTTATCAGGTCAGCAGCGAAAGAGCCAATTCGATTATCAGGCCCAGCTTGTTGCCAAAGAGCAGAATCGACAGCGATATCCCAAAAAACTGGCACGGAAAACAAAAACACCGCTCAAACTTAGCCTGGATACTTTCGTTGTAGGTTCGGCAAATGAGCTTGCCTACAATGCCGCCAGAGCGGTTATAAACGACCAGAAGAGCCCTTTTAATCCGCTCTTCATTCATGGAGGATACGGGGTCGGCAAAACCCATCTAGCGCAAGGGATATGCAGCGCGGTGGCGCAGAGCCGGCCCGAGACTGCTTGGCTTTATCTGTCGGCGGAAGATTTTGCCAATCAGTTTGTGCTGGCCTTGAAGACGAAAAAGCTGGAGGCTTTTAGGTCTCGAATGCGACAAACGGACTTGTTGGCTATCGACGACATTCACTTCCTGGCCAGCAAACCTTCTATTCAGCAGGAGTTTCTGCATACGTTCAACACTATTGACCTGGCTGGTAAGCAAGTCGTTCTTGTCAGCGACGCCCATCCTAAGATGATTGGCCAGCTTTCCGAGAAGCTTGTTAACCGCTTCGTATCGGGCATGGTCGTCAAGATTGACAATCCCGATTTGGAAACGCGTCGTGAAATTTGCCGCCAACACGCCGCCCGGATGAAGAAGCACGTTCCCGAATCTGTCGTGAAGTATATCGCCGAGAATATCCGAACGAACGTCCGCGAGCTGGAAGGGGCGCTATTGAAAGTCATTGCTTTCTCGGCGCTTCAGAGTAAAAGAATAGATTTGTATATGGCCAAGGAAATTCTTGCCGAACACCTCGCTCGCACCGACCCTATTGTTCATATCTCCGATATCGAATCGACGGTAGCCACATTTTTCGGTATAACCTGCGCCGATATACACTCCTCGAAGAAGGACCGGACAATTTCGCTGGCCCGACACTTTAGCATGTACCTGGCTCGCAAACACACCAATATGTCTTCGCCGGAAATAGGCCGATTCATGGGCGGCAAAAACCACGCCACTGTTCTGCTGGCCTGCCGTAAGATTGAAGAACAGCTGGAGAAGAACTCTGAACTTCGCTGGCTTGGCTCCAACGGCAACAAAATCTCAAAGGCCAGAACGATTCTCTCACGCCTTCAGCAGAATATCTCGAACAAATAGCCTATAGAGCAGAAATGCCATTGGGTACTTGATTAAAAAGCCGAGATAATGTATTATGAACTCCAGCAAACGGTGGGTGAAGGAATAATAGAATGCGGCTTATCGTCAGAAAAGACGGACAGGCGGACAAAGAATTCCAAATTGATAAGCAGCTAATTCATCTTGGCAGAAGCACCGATTGCGATGTGCCGCTGGTCGACCGGCTCGTTTCGAGAAAACACGCCGCCATGAAACTCAGCGAGCCATCAGGGCAATGGACTATCGAAGACCTCGGCTCGTCAAATAAGACATATCTTAATAACGCCATAATAACCAAGTCACCGCTCAAAAGTGGTGATGAAATTCAGATAGGTGAGTTCTTTATCGAAATCGACCTGGATGAAAAATCTGAACAGCCCGAAACCGACGCCGCAGAAGAAACCGTTGACGGTGAAGTCCTCACAATGGAGGCTTCGCTGACGACACCTAAAAGTGAAACAGTCGTTCGCAAACCCGATGCCCAGCACGCTCCTGCGATGCGACTTGCCGCAAGACGACTATCCGATTTCTCACGAGCCACTGAAACTTTGTGTAATGCCGACAGCCTCGACAAAATGCTGGTAACACTAATGGATATTCTTGTTAAGCAGTTCGACGCCTTTCACGTCTGGTGTGCCTTGCGTGAACAGCCGAGCGGCCCGATGACTTATCACGCAGGCAAACGACGTGACGGCCAGAAAGTCGAAATTGCCGACCTGCAGCTTCAGGACAAAATCGTCCAGGCCATCGAGAAAAAACAATCCTCTGTGTTCCCCCGGGTCTCGGCTCAGATGCAGGAAAAAGACCGCATCCGCTCGGCCCTGATTGCGCCAATCCTTCGTCAGAACGGCTGCTACGGATTGCTCTACGTTGATAACGCGATGGTCCACGAGCACTACAGCCTGAGTGATTTAGACTATTTAATGTTCATCGCTATGCACACCGCCGCAATTCTGAAAGGATTGCTTGACATATAATGCCAAAAAGCTGTCACCGGCCAAACGTCGCAGATTCCCCCGATTCGAAACTCAAGGTTCTTATTTTTTGTTTTTGAGTGGTTTCAGTCCCGCTTCTTCACGAAGTTTATTGGCCATATCTGTCTTTTCCCAGGTGAACGTCGGCAGATTTCTACCAAAATGTCCGCCATGCGAGGTTTCCAAGAAGATTGGCCTGTCCAGTTTCAGATGGGCAATCATTTTACCCGGCGTCAATGGGAACAGTTTTCTGACGATTTTGCTCAATTTCTTTTCACTGATTTTTGCGCTACCTTCGGTATCTATCAGCACAGAAATCGGCTGAGCCACTCCGATAGCATAGGACAGTTGCACTTCGCAGGTATCAGCTAAGTCTGCCGCGACGATATTTTTTGCGATGTATCTTGCCATGTAGCTTGCGGTTCTATCCACCTTTGTCGGGTCTTTTCCGCTGAATGCTCCGCCGCCGTGGCTTCCTCGTCCTCCGTACGTATCGACGATAATCTTTCGCCCGGTCAGGCCGCAGTCGCCGTGTGGTCCACCGATTACGAACCGGCCTGTCGGATTGATATGGTAGATGGTATCTTTATCTATGAACCTTTTCGGTATCACCGGCAGTATCACGTTTTCGATAATCTGCTTACGTAAGCTGCCGTACCGGATAGAGGGGTCATGTTGAGTCGATACGATAACGGTATGGATTCGCTTAGGTTTGCCGTTGTGGTATTCGACGGTGACCTGGCTCTTGCCGTCGGGCCGGAGCCACGGCAATTTTTTATTCTGCCGAACCTTTTCCAGCCTTATGGTCAACGCATGAGCCAGTTCAATCGGCATCGGCATCAGCGCCGGTGTTTCCTTGCAGGCGAATCCAAACATGAGTCCCTGGTCGCCCGCACCTTGTTCTTTGTGGAGACCCTGGCCTTTTGTGACGCCCTGTGAGATATCGGTGCTTTGCTTGTCGAGGTGGACCATGACGGCGCAGTGTTCGTAGTCGAAACCCATAGCAGGGTCAGTGTAGCCGATTTTCTTTATCGTGTCGCGGACGATTGTCGGGACATCCACGATAGCTTTAGAGGTTATTTCGCCGGCGACTATAACTACGCCGGTGGTTACCATTGTTTCGCAGGCGACTCGGCTTTTGGGGTCCTGGGCGAGCATGGCATCGAGAATGGCGTCGGAGATGCCGTCGGCGACCTTGTCTGGATGGCCCATTGTGACCGATTCGCTGGTGAAAAGACATACATCGGAATCGCAGTTCGGATTGTTTAATACTTTGGTTGTTACCATTTAAATCAGCTCCTCAGATTGATATTATAGATGTCTCAAAAGAGCAGGATAATAGCAATAGTTCTGGAGACGGTCAAGACAAAACGACGCAGCCTAAGGTGGTTTGGCTACTGCTCGTTTAATCGCCAATCGTAGGATTTGTATCGTACGTCATAATTGCCTGTTTCAAGGTAGTTGATAGTTGCTTCTGGGAGATAGCCGATTGCGAAGTTGAGCGCGGCTCTTACGACGGGAGGCTGGCTTTTGAATTTCTTGTCGATGGCATATTTTTTCAGGAACTCGTTTCCATACCACGGCAGGGAGGGTTCGAATACGACCGAGAGCAGAACGCGATTACTATCTCTGTCAATTCTGAGTCCGCTTGGGCTGGCCAGAAATTTTTTGGCCTGGTCGTCGAGCTGTTTGTCGAGAGATTGACCGAGGTAAGGCTCGTTGCGCAGGGGCGGGCTGTCTCTGCTGGCGAGGGTCAGGGCGAGAAAAACACGAGGGTCTTTGAATTGATTGCGGAAGAAGCGTTTTTCAATCTCGGTTAGTGTGAATTCTTCGTCCATCACGATGAATTTGTAACTGTTCCACTTGGGCGGACCGACTTCGTTTCTTGGCGGTATGTGTCTGATGCTGCTGGGCGGCCAGATAAGTCTATGGATGCGGGTGGACTCTATGGGGTAGTTATCGATGATTATGTCGAGCATTTTCAGGTTGTAGGTGTTAATCCAGAAGGCAATTTTTTCGGCGGCGGTCCATTCTTCATATACGGCTGGTTTTAGTTCGGCCAATTTTTTGAAGAGTTCTCTTAACTCGGATTTTTTTCGGCGCAAGCTGTTGTAGTCGACTTGGCCTTCGTCGTTGACATATATTTCGAAGATTGGCGCGAAATTTGCGTTGAAAGCGTCTATCGGTTTTGTTTCGACAGCCGGTGGTAGCGGCGGCGGTGGTTCGACCTGGCTGACCGCGGGCGGTTCGTTTGGCTCTGCTGGTTGAGTTAGTTCGATATCGTTCGGTTCGGCATTGCTGACCGTGGGCGGCTCGACAGGGTCGGGTATTTGAGGTTCTATGAGGGCTGGTTCGGAGAGAATGTTTACATCGGTTGCGGGAGCCGGACCTTCCGGTTCACAGCCAAGGATTAGCAGGGCTATAGCCAGCGTTAGAATAGATAATAGGATGTATTTTGGCATTTTGGATAATCCGTCAATTCGCTGTCAAATACTACCAATCGAACTATTTAGATTACAAAATAAG
This sequence comes from Phycisphaerales bacterium, assembly GCA_050123215.1. GTDB lineage: Bacteria > Planctomycetota > Phycisphaerae > Sedimentisphaerales > Anaerobacaceae > CAYMOE01. Next base: position 4,884 of record JASFHM010000027.1, read on the forward strand.
GTTTATGAATGCAAATGCAAGTTTTTGGCTAATTAGCGATTCGTAAATTGTGGGATATGAATCGCTATCCTTTTAGAACTGCGAGAGGGGTCATTTTGGCGACTTTTTTTGCCCAGCCGCATTCGGCGACTATTCGGACGACCTCTTCAATATCCTTATAAGCTCCGGGGGCCTCTTCCTTGACCTTGGATTTATTGGCTGTGATGAGTTTGATTCCTTTCATGCTCTGTTTGAATTGGTCATCTGTAATTTCGCCGGGTGTGATTATCTTTCCTTTTCGTCTTTTGCCAAGCGCGGCGGTTCGACTCATGACCCGGCCTGCGCCGTGATTTACCGAGCAGAGCGATTCGTCGGAATCACCTGTTCCAACCATTAGAAAACTTGCGGTTCCCATCGAGCCGGGAGTAATTATTGGCTGGCCCGTTTTGGCGAAGACGGTGTCGGCCATTCGCTGCGGCCCGAAGGCGCGGGTTGCTCCTTTTCTATGAACCCAGACTCGGCCTAATTTGTGGTCTTCGAGCTTGGCGATATTGTGAGCGACGTCGTAAACGAGATTCAGCGGTGTCGGGCCGAACATTCGATTGAAGCATCGGCGGACGAGCATGGCCATGATGTGGCGGTTGGTGTAGGCGAAGTTAGCAGCGGCGGCCATTGCTTTGATGTAACTGTCGGAGGCTTTGTTGTCGGCGGTGATGTAGCTAAGCATTTTTCTTCGCTCGCCCATGCCGGGCAGTGACGCGGCGATGGACATGTAATGGTCGGCGATTTCATATCCGAAGCGACGCGAGCCGGAGTGAATCATAACGACGAGTTGATTTTGGCTCAGGCCTAATTGTTTTGCTAATTCGACGTCGCAAACTTCTTTGACAAGCTGTATTTCGATGAAGTGATTACCGCCTCCAAGTGTGCCGAGCTGGTTGGCACCTTTTTCGATAGCTCTTTTGGGAACCGGGCCGAGCTCTGCGGGGAGATTGCCGCAGTCTTCGATGTGCCGGATGTCCCTTTCGAATTCATCGGGGTCATAGGACTCCCATGCTCGGTGGCTCAGGCGTCGGGCGAGTGTCGGGGTTGCGCGGACACCGTTATAGACGACTTCTTCGATAGAAGTGCGGTCAAGTGTCAGATTTTCTTTTCCTTCGCCGAGCGGAATGTCACGAGCGATGGAGGCGGCGATTGCATCGACGTCGATATCACCTTTAAAAAAGGGTGTTGAAAGCAGTCTCATGCCGCAGTTGATGTCGTATCCGACGGCGGCGGGCATAATCGCGTTGTCGAGGCCGAGTACACAGCCGATGGGGACACCGAAACCGACGTGGATGTCAGCGGTGGCGAGGACTCTTTTTGCAGGCGGCAGTGAGGCGGCGTCGTAGAGCTGGCGGACGGCGTCGGGTTCGAGGTTGATTCGATTTGAGGCGAAGATGTCGGCGTCGACGACCATTGAGCCGGTGCGTCTTATATGGAATCGGCAGGGGCCAGCTGGTTCGAGTTTTGGTACGACCTCGGGCATAGTTTTCCTTATCTTAAGGTTATTATACCAGCAATATTATTCTTGTGGGGTAAAAGCTGCTAAAGCCGATAAAATTAAAGAGTTAAGTATAGGGGTGTGGGGGCCGAATTAGCTTGACAGGGCCTGTTTTAGAAGTTAATCTGGGCGAAATAACAGCGTGCGTAAGAGCAATAATAGAGTTTATCCAGTGGTAAATGGGGCGATATGAAAAGACGTTCAGCAGTATTGCAAATCCTGCAAATAATTACACTTCTGGCATTATGCCGGCTGGCAGTTGGGGTTGATACGTGGTCGATTGATAATGTACGCAACAAGGGTGTTCTGGACAGTGCGGACCTTGAGATTATCGACGAATTTGTTAAAAATGCCGTGACCGAGCTGGTCGAGACGAGAGATTTTACGTCGATAGCCAGGATTCGCACGGTAATAGTTTCTCGCAAGAGTGAGCAGGCACAGTACGCCGAGCAGTATTCGAAATCGTGCCTGAAGCATATAGGCGCGGCGCTGAGACAATCTCGCGGGATAGAACCGGCAGAGGATGGCATAAAAGTGCGGATGAATCTGCTTATACTGGTTGACAGTCTTAGGGAACCTCGGCTGGTTGATTTGGCTATCGGAGAACTGCAAGATAAAAGCCCGGTTATTTGCTACTGGGCGGTGCGTGCTATTACCGACAGTTCGGAACCAACGGAGCAGGTAATTAAACATTTGAAAGAGGCGGCGGTGGATGCAAGTTCGGAAGTGATAGGTCTGATAGCAAACTATGCCGGGTCGAAGAACGGCCCCGAAGCGGATGAACTGCTTTTAAGCATTGCTGATGAACGAATAAAAAGCTACGCCGAGTGGAAGGTTCGGGAATATCTGTCGGATATCAGAATTTTGAAGGCTTTGTGCGCGAAAATGGTGAGTGACAACAGGCAAAAGGAAGAGTTTGGCGTGAGGTTTGCTCAGCTTTATTCCTATGCGATGCAGAAGTATATAAAAGATATAAACAGCGGGGATTTTTTGAACGAGAAGCAGCGACAAGAGCTTGCTTCGGTTCTGGTTGAAATAGAAGATAAGTGTGTCGGCGAACTGACGAGCTTTAAACAGACGGTTATCAAAAGAGCCATTGAAGAGGATAATGCAAACTTTTTGCTAATGGAACATGCCCGATTGTTCGGTGATTCGGACAATGCCGGTGAAATACCCAAGAAGCTGGACTTTGATTACGGAGCAGCTGATAACGGCAGCCGGATTACGGCACCAAAGATTTTACCCGACGCACCGAACGAGAGGCAGCAGCTAATCAGGATTTTGGAAGATTAAACCACAAGAGAATCCAACCCCCGGCATTAATCCGCCACGGCGGATAAAGTTGGGGGCTAATCGAGTCGCCGTGCCGGTGAGTGCTAAGCGATGTGACGGGGGGAGATAAAATATTTTATCGCAAAAGGAGTTGCGTTGAAGAAGCACCTCTTTGCATTATTGATAACAATTCCATTACTGCTTATCAGCTGCGGCGGAAGTTCTTCTGATGATAGTGAGTCGACGGGGGCAGTGTTACAACATCAGCTTCGTGCGAAGGCTCAGACGATGGACCTGGGCAATATGGGGGATTACGCATCGCATACGGTAGGCGCGGAGATTTTCGAGTGCCTGTACGGCTATCATTATTTAAAAAGACCTTATGAGATTATCCCTGTGCTTGCGGCGGCGATGCCGCAGATTAGTAAAGACCGATTGACATACAAGATAAAAATCAAAGAGGGGATATACTTTCACGATGATAAATGCTTCGAGGGGGGAAAAGGAAGAGAAGTTAAAGTGAGTGACTTTGTTTATTCGTGGAAGAGACTGGCTGACATAAAAAGCCGCGGCAAGATGTGGTGGCTGTTCGATAATAAAATTGTGGGGCTGGATGAATTTCGAGAATACACCAAGAGTTGCAAGAGTGCTGAAGAGGTTGACTATTCGCGCGAAGTTGAAGGGTTGCGGGCGACGGATGATTATACGTTGGTTATAAAACTCAAAAGGCCCTGGCCTCAGATAATGTATGTTCTGGCGTATCTTCCAACGGCGGTGATGGCGCACGAGGCGGTCGAATATTACGGCAAAAATGTCGGTAATCATCCGGTAGGGACGGGGTCTTTTAAGTTAAAGGTCTGGAACCGCGGCAGCTATATAGAGATGGTCAGGAATCCACGGTGTCGATTTGACCCATATCCGTCTGAGGGTGAGCCGGGTGATTTGGAAAAGGGATTGTTGGCCGATGCGGGAAAGGCGATGCCTTTTGTTGACCGAATTGTCTGGCGGGTGGTGGTTGAGGACCAGCCTCGCTGGCTGATGTTTCTGCAGGGTGACATCGATATAACGAGTATTCCTAAG
>JASFHM010000028.1:0-8665 GCA_050123215.1 Phycisphaerales bacterium
AGGCACAAAGGGATAAAGATATTGCATGCTGGAACTTCCGCAGCTTTGGAGCAATCTGGAAATGGACTGTAGATGCAACTAATGTTGATTTAAACCGCTCGATGCTCGAAGCCGGCCCTATTGAAAATCTGTCCGCTTACCTCGAAGAGAAAGCAATCCAATGGCACAATAAAACCGTTGAAATCGAATTTCGCCAGCAGGAACTTGCCAAACAGCTCGAACTTCTCGAACGAAAACGTAAAGAGTTGGCAAATGAGCGTTCACGCACCGATCGCGACGCCATTCTCTATATCAGCAGGCCCAATGAAGGTAAAAGCCGAATCGAGCTGAACTATCTGGTCAATAACGCCGACTGGATTCCACAGTATAACCTCAGAGCCAATCCCGAAAAATCGGATGTCCTTATCGAATACAACGCCGTAATCAACCAGACAAGCGGTGAAGACTGGCCGGCTGTGGCGCTTAGCCTTTCGACGGCTGAGCCTTCAATGGTGGCATCGGCGCCAACCCTGGAAGCTCTTAATGTAGGTATCGGCCCGCGAATTACGGCACAACCTGCCCCTGATATGCAGCAACAGGCTTTTGGCGAATTTCCAGCCGGAGATTTCAAACAACTGCTCAGGTCGCGCCGAGAAACCGCAAGAAAAGGAAAAACCGCTCAAAGAGAACTTAGCCAGCTTGCTGCAAGTAACCAACTGCTTGAATTTAACATCAAACGAAATGAGCTCAGGCAGCTCAAAGAACAAATGGCTGAAATTGCACGGGTCGAAGGTATCTGTGTAACTTACGAGCTGCCCGGCAAGCTGACGCTGCCCAGCCGAAGCGACCAGCAGCTTATAACCGTCGCCTCAATCAGAACAAAAGCTGAGTTTACCCTTGTAGCAACGCCGCTGCTCACCGATTATGTATATCTACAGGCCGATTTGGTCAACAATAGTGACACGGTTTTGCTGCCAGGACAGGCCAGCGTATTCCGCGACGGCCAGTTCGTCGGCAAAAGCCAGATGGGCGTAGTTACAATGGGCGAAAAATTCACCGCCGGCTTCGGTATAGATTCACAAATCCAGGTCGCCCGCGAACTCGAAGACAAACAAACCCGAATCCAGGGCGGCAATCGTATAGATACCTTCCATTATCGCATAGCGCTGGAAAACTATAAGGACAGCCCTGTTAAGCTGCGTCTGGTTGACCGGCTGCCCTTCACAAAAGACAAGGCTGTCAAAATCGAACTCGGTGAGAACAGCCACGAGTTGAGCACAGATAAGGAATATCTGCGAAGCCAGCGAAAGAACGGCCTTTTACGCTGGGACATGGAGCTTGAGTCCAAAACAACGGATGAAAAAGCTACTATAGTTACATACACCTACACAATGGAATACGACAAAAACATGGAAATTCAGCCAATACGAAAATAGCTTGTGGCAGCCAAGCCTCTTGCAATTTGTGAATTCGTGCGGTAAATTACCACCTAAGCTGTTTTGCGGCTATTGCTATCCGCAAAATAGTGGGTCGGTGCCCGAGTGGCTAAAGGGGACGGGCTGTAAACCCGTTAGCGAGAGCTTACGTTGGTTCGAATCCAACCCGGCCCATTGTTCGAATGTCACTCTCAAATCTGGTTTTATCGGCCAAAATGCACGTTTTCAGCTGGCAATAGAAGCGGTTCGCAGGACAGAAATCGTTTGACTCGCTCGTCAGAATAGGGTACAATCGTCCAAAGTAAACGTTTTCTCTTTGAGCTGTCGTCTTCTGACGCATCACAGAATATTTGCAACACCGCCGCGATTAGCTTCATTAACAATGGAGGATGGTTATGAAAAGCGAACATCAAACTAGGCGTTGCTCCAAAACAGGTAAAATCATTAATTCAATCCACAAACACAAATGGGCGTGGTGGCTAAGCCCTTTTATTGGTCTGGCAGCGCTTATCTGGTTCCTCGTGCGCGTCATACCAAAGCCCTCACGAGCAACGTACCCCTGCCAGCGAGTTGCTTTTCCGCTTGCCTCGGGCTTCGTTGCCTGGCTGATTGCGCTAGTCGGCTCGGCGGCAGCTTACAAAAAAGCGAAAGTAGCTCTTGTGCGGTCGCGCTACGTCGCCGCAGCAATCTGTATCGCTGTCAGTATCGGTTTCATCTGGGGGGCTATGAACACCACAAATCAAAATCCGGTGTACGCCCATGAGCCAATCGTACATAACAGCCCGATTGGCGACGGTAAAGGAATTTACCCCGGCCGGGTCGCCTGGATGCACAATCCCGACGCAACAGACTGGGATGGCCCAGGTTCCGGAAATCCCCGCTGGTATACAGATGACTGTACCGACCCCGACATTGTTGCTGAAATGCTGTCCGACGCGATTCAGGCCTTAACAGGTAGAGATAACGACGCAAACGCATGGGATGCGGTGTTCAGAAACTTCAATCAACGAAAGGGCAAAGGTTACGTCGGTTACACACCGGGCGAAAAAATCGCAATCAAAATTAACTTTGTGCTTATGTACGGCCAAGAGAACTGGCCAAGCGGAAACAAACCTTTTACCCGCCTCGACCAAATAGATAACTCTCCCCAGCTTGCTATAGCTCTTATTAAGCAACTAACAGATGTCGTTGGCGTCGAGCCTGAAGATATAAGCTTAATAGAAGCCTGCATGGTAATAGCCAACTACTGGCACGATATGGTCGCAGCTGAATGCCCGGGTGTTGTCTTCGTATCAAAAGAGGGTTATCCTCTCAGCGGTGTTGATGTAACCTACGACCTCAACGCACCTTTTTACTGGAGCGAACCCGATGCCAACAATTTTATAGGTGTCACAAAAGATGACCATATCCCAACACACTTTTCTCAGGCAGCTTATCTTATAAACTTCCCCATTCTAAAAAGCCACGCATATTCGGCAATCACACTCGCCGGTAAAAACCACTTTGGTTCTCTAAGAACACCTAACCAACAGTACTACTACGATATGCACAATTCCAGACCGCTCGAAGTCCCTCAGAGAAACCGCTACAGGTCAAATGTTGACCTGATGGGTCACCCAAGGCTCGGCGGTAAAACGCTGCTTGTCCTAATAGATGGTCTTTATGCAGGCCAAAGTTGGGATTCCCAGCCAATCAAATGGGATATGGCACCATTTAATGGCGATTGGCCGAGCAGTATCTTCCTGTCACAGGACCAGGTTGCAGCCGATTCTGTGGCATTTGATTTTATGGACTACGAATGGGATACCAGTTATCCTCAGATGCCCGGCGCAGATGATTACCTGCACGAAGCAGCATTGATACCCGACCCATGTTCTGGCGTAACCTACGACCCCAACGGCGATGGAGGACTGACGGAAAGCCTCGGCGTTCACGAGCACTGGAACAACGCAACCGATAAACAATACAGCAGAAACCTCGACCCGCTCAACGGGACGGGTATCGAGCTGGTAACCGAATCGGGACCTGTCGGCGATTTTCATAGCGACGGAGTTGTGGATTTTAAAGACTTTGCGGTTTTAGCCAGTGCCTGGGGTAGTGAACCGGGGGATGACCAATGGCAGGAAGCCCTCGATTTGGTGATAAGCGGCAAAATCGACGAGGACGACTTAGCTGCTTTCTGTGATAACTGGCTTATGTAAGAAAACACACTGAGCTTAACCTAACTCCCAACGGCCGATGATTTCATCATCGGCCATTCTTTTTATACACTCGTATTGCATTCAAACCATCGGAGAGAAAAACAAGACCATACAAAAAGAGGCAGCGAGCGGTTGGCGGGCACCGCTCGCTTTTATAATTACCACCCTCCTTACCGGGTGCTAATGTGCTCTTCTGCGCGGGATTTTATCCCTACCGCGTTAGCACTTGATTAGCAGTCTGCGAGAATTCAGTTAATTTTAGAGCGTCTTTCCAGGCCCAATAACCCAAAAAAAGCAAAAACCACAGTACATTCGGTCCGAAAATAACTGCAGATTCAGACCTGTAAAAAGGGCTGAGAAATTTCATTTAATAATTTGCGGTCCAGTTGATAAGTAAGTCGAGTCTTGATGCCGAAAATGTAGTCAAAGAGTCGATATATACAGAAACTGTGATAGAGCGGCTTAAGATAAATTTCGGAGATTAAAATTATGCCTTCAGTCAAATCGAAGCCAAAATCAATGAAGATGAGCCAGATTAAGAAGAAAGCTCAGGGCCTTGGTATCAATCCGGGAAAGACGAAAAAGACCGAGCTGATTCAAGCCATTCAGCACGCCGAAGGAAACACCGCTTGCTTCGGTACAGCCGAGGGATTTTGTCCAAACTCGGATTGCTGTTTCATGTACGACTGCCTCAAAACCGAGCTTTAAGAACGAATCGCCTAAGTTTTTTCCCGTACGATTTTAGCGCCAACGGGATTCAATCTTTGCTCGATTCTTTCATAGCCGCGGTCAATGTGGTAGACCCTGTTTATTATAGTTGTACCCTCGGCTGTCAGGGCCGCTATTACAAGAGCTGCTGATGCCCTCAGGTCCGATGCCATAACCGGAGCTGCAATCAATTTCTTCACGCCGGCTATGACTACGGTCGAACCTTCCTTTCGCAGATTAGCGGCCATTCGGTTAAGCTCAGCAACGTGCATGAATCGGTCAGGGAAGACTTTTTCGATGACTATGCTGTTACCCTCGGCCAGTGATAACAGCGCCATAAACTGCGCCTGCAAATCGGTGGGAAAACCCGGATACGGCTGAGTGGTAATATCGGCGGTATTGAGTCGGCCCTTGCGCGTGACAACGCAGCCATCTTTGCTCTTATCGACAGTAACGCCGACAGCTCTTAGCTTATCAACAACAGCCATCATATCTTCAAGACGGCAATTCTGTATCTCGAGTTGGCCTGATGTTATTGCTGCGGCGGCCATAAAAGTGCCCGCCTCTACACGGTCGGGAATAACCGAGTATGTGATGGGCTTTAATTGTTTCACACCGTTTATCACCAGCCGCGGCGAGCCGATGCCTTTTATCTTTGCCCCCATTTCTTTAAGACAATTCGCCAAATCGGTTATCTCCGGCTCACAGGCAGCGGATTCGATAACAGTTCGGCCCTTCGCTAATACCGCAGCCATCAGCATATTAGCAGTTCCAAGAACCGTCGAACCAAAGGCTCCGCCAAGAAAGATTTCCCTGCCGGTAAGTCCCTTTGGCGCTTGCGCGACTATATAGCCGTTCTCGATGTGTATTTTCGCACCAAGCTCACTTAATCCTCTTAGATGAATATCGACAGGCCTGTAGCCGATGGCACAGCCGCCCGGCATGGAAACTCTCGCCTTCCCGCAGCGAGCGAGTAAGGGGCCGAGTATGCAGATACTGGCACGCATCTTACGGACAATCTCGTACTCGCCGACAGGATTATCAACGACGCCCGAATCTATAGCTATCCCGCCGCTGTCTTGTCGCGTAACCTTACAGCCAAGCTGCTGAAGCAATTCGCCACAGACCGAGATATCCGACAGATGCGGTACATCTTTTATCACAGTCTCCCCCGGCGCAAGAATCGCCGCGGCCATTATGGGCAAAGAGGCGTTCTTGGAACCGTTTACTCTTATCGTGCCGTTAAGCCGAACAGGTCCTGTGATGCGAAAGATATCCATACCTATTTTCCTTGAAAGGACCGGTGCGTTTTGACATACTCTGCCAGCCGCACCTGCTAAGGTGATTACTCTAATAAAATGCGGTGTCGCTTTCAAGTTTGCTGCCGAAAGATACAAATGAGCGTTCCTGAGACGATAGCAAAATTCCTGCGTCAGATAGACATCTCGGAAGTGATTTACGCCCTTGGAGCGGGTGTACTGGCATTTTGGCTGTTAAGGACTTCTTTAGGCAGAAGAGCTCTAATCAGCTCGCAGCCACGAAGAAATAACATGCCCAGATACGTTCCGTTCGCCATACTGATTTTCTGGGTGACAATTACGACGCTCGGGTTAGTTGCCGCAGATTACCTGCTTGAAAATGAGCCTGACCAGACTGGTTTGTTTTGGGGTAATCTTATACAGTGTCTTGGTTCAGCCGTATCAATTGTTCTTATGGTCTTTTGGGCTCACAGGAGCTTTGCGAGAGGACTCAAGGGTTTCGGCTTTAATCCGAGAAAGCTGCCGAAGGACATACCTTTCGCCTTTTTGAATCTGTTGGCTGCCTGGCCCGTGGTAGCAGCGGTGTTAGTAATTACAGGCTTAGCAGGCAAATTTCTGTTCGGACCGGATTTTACGATTGAACCTCACCAGGAACTGCAAACACTTCGACAATACTCGCAATGGTCCATGGCCGCTGTGATTTTCATAAATGCTGCGATAGTAACTGCGGTATTCGAAGAGATGCTGTTCCGCGGATTTTTTCAGACAATGATACGCTCGCACATAGCCAGGCCGTGGTTGTCGGTTCTACTAAGCTCGGTGCTGTTTGCACTTGTGCATGTCAATGTTGCCCACTGGCCGGCGCTTTTTGTGCTCGGAGCCTGCCTTGGTTACGCCTATGAGAAAAGCGGCTCATTGTTCAGGCCTATAATTATGCATGCACTATTCAACGGCTTTATGGTCATCTCTGTGCTTCTGGCTGCAAGATAACAGTATCTATTTGGCGGGGTAAGCAATTGCGGCAAGCAAAGCCGGCGAATATCTTTCCCAAAGTTCATCGCGGCTAACCCGGCCGAGGTCTCCGGGCAATTCGAATGTGATAATCGGTATGCCCCGGACCAGACCGCTGTAAGAGCCAAGCGAACCCGGCATTGCACCGAGCTTACGCACAGGCAAATCGCAATTTTCAGCCACAACCCTAGCCAAATCTTCCGCCGGGCCGTCATAGTCGATGCAATTGAGCGGCTGATGGATTGAGATGATAACGTCAGGTTCATATTTATCCATGAGGTCTTTTATTACGACAGCTTCAGGTTCGGATAACTCAGCCAGGCCGAAACGAGCGGTATTTTGACGATTCGCAGCCGGGAAATTTCTGTTTAAATCAACGCCATGGGTATTAAACCGTGTCTCGGCAATCAAACCATCAGGATTGGCAACAGGAAGCATTACGATTTTGCGGTCTTTAAGTACGGACCTGTTGTAACAAAGATATAGACGAAGCTGCTCGGCAAGGACAGCACTGGACGGTTCATTTCCATGTATAGCACCGAGTACAAAAATTGTCCGGCGGCCGTCGCCATGTACCGAATACTGAATCGGCCGGGCCTGGACGGAATAGCCGGCAATACGCGTTTCGATATCCCCACAACAGCACGGAGGAGGAAAGATAGCTCGCCAAGTGTCATCTATAGCACCGCAGCCTTGAGCCAGGATTATCAAACAAGTGCATACAAGTATTAGAAGTGTCTTACGAAGCAAAACCTTCAACTTTCACAATACGGTGTTATCAACTTAGACCCAGGACATCGGCCATTGTATACAGGCCCGGACTTTTACCGATGAGCCACTCGGCGGCTCGCAGCGCACCCCTTGCGAAACCTTCCCGTGTGTGGGCATTATGAGCCAGGCAAACCGTTTCGCCCAGCGTGCTGAAAAAGACCTCGTGTTTGCCTGCGATATCACCTGCACGAACCGCGTGTATGCCGATAGTGTCTTTTTTGCGCAAAGCATCTTTGCCGTGTCTGCCAAAATTAAGACAGCCCGGGTAGTTTCGTCCTGTAGCTTTGCAGACATTCTCTGCCAGGGTCAAAGCCGAACCGCTTGGCGCGTCTTTTTTGAAGCGGTGATGCTGTTCGACTATCTCTATATCATAATCATCACCCAGCATGGACGCGGCCTTGCCTACAAGTGAAAACAAAACATTCATACCAACACTCATGTTCGTTCCGTATATGAGGGGTATAACTCCGGCAGCGTTTTCGACTTTCTTTCTCTGGGCTTCGCTTAGGCCGGTAGTACCCATAACCAGAGGGATTTTTTTGTCGGCACAGAAATCAACTACCGAAGCCGCTGCTTCGGTGCCGGAAAAATCTATCACTACATCACAAGCATCCGGGAAACGACACTCCAGCTTCACCGCAGTCTCTTTAGCACCGATTAGCCGACTCAGGTCTGTGCCAAGGTCGGGATGACCTTCTTGCTCAACAGCCCCGACAACCTCAAAACGCCCTGCTTCGGCGGCCAGAGACAGGATAAGCCTGCCCATCCGGCCACAGGCTCCTACAACGGTCAGTTTCGGCTTCATTTGCAGACTCCTTCAAGTTCACTCGACATTAACGCCGATTAGAAATATAACCACCTTAATGGCACTTTACAAGGTGGCTTTAAAGAAACCCTTTCTACAGGCAGACATATATAAAATAAATGGAGGCAACAAAAATGCGGATGAAGTTAACAACAATTTTTGTAGCCGCGGGTGCTTGTGCCGTTTTAGTTTTCAGCATCGGCTGTGAAAGCGACGCCCAAACCGGTGCCGGAGTCGGTGCACTGGCCGGAGCCGGGGTCGGTCAATTAGCCGGCGGTGATACCGAATCGACGCTGATTGGCGCCGCCGTCGGCGGCGGGGCCGGATACATAATAGGCAACGAGCAGGACAAAAAGAAAACCGAATCGGAAATGGAAGAACTGCGACAGGAGATGAACACCGTTACGGTCAATGTTACCAATAGCAACGGTTCGATAATTCCGGTCAAGCTCCGTAAACAGGGCGTAGGATACATTGGCCCCCGTGGTGAATATT
>JASFHM010000029.1:0-8591 GCA_050123215.1 Phycisphaerales bacterium
TCCTGTAAAAATCTGCCGTACCCCTGGATGCTGTATTGGATACCCTTATCCGGGGACAACAAACCCAGAGTTGTTAAAAGAAACCTGCTCTTTAAACCGAGTTGTTCTTTTATCGAAAACCGGTCGTACTGAGACGGGTGCTGCATCCTTATACCGTGGTCGATATGCTTGACCTTCTCGTGCTCTATGCCGTAAACATTTGATTCGAGCATCTCGATGGCACTTTCAGTGGTGACGATTAGCCCGTCGCCGTACTTTGCCAAATCCTGTATTACCTTTCGTTGATGCTCATTAGGCTTTTCCAAAACTGTATGCAGATAGACCAATGTGGTGAGGCCGTTTTCCTTAAGCGCCTTGGCCATATCGACAAAGTTGTGTCCTTCTCCATTTTCACCTTTCTCATCCGGGTCCAGACCATACTCATGCTGCAGCAAAACCACCGTCGGGTTGGGGCTTTCTTTGGCCCTGGCCAGTATATCCTTAATCCCATGCTCCCACGATTTGGGGTTGTATTGGTCAATCACCAAATCAACCGGGATACTGTAGGGCAGGCTCTCATGGTCTATCGCCGAGACCCTTATACTGCCGACTTCTCCGGTAAAATGCTCTAAAGCGTTGGCCAGGTCTCGCGAAAATGTGCCAATCCCGCATCGGCGGGGCGGAAACGTCGAGACCATCCGAATGTTGTAAGGCATAAGTTTCTCCTGCAAACAAATAAAGATTACCACAATGAGCCGTCTATTGCAAAGCCGTACTATTCCATTGCCCGGGCGTTTGTGTTATAAAATGCCTTATGAGATTACAGCTTATCGTATGCAGGGTAATGCGTCGCGAGGCCTATCTTTGTGCCTCACGCTCGCCTAATATCGTTGACGTCGTGCTTTTGCCCCAGGGTCTGCACAACGAGCCGGAAGTGCTGCAGGCCGAGCTGCAAAAAGCCCTCGCACGTACGCATGACATCCAGCAGCAGCCCTATGACGCATCACTGTTGGGGTATGGCCTCTGTAGCAACGGCATCATTGGTCTCTCGGCCACCATACCGATTGTCGTGGTAAGAGGGCACGACTGTATGACGCTGCTAATCGGCTCGAAGCAGCGATATAAAGAATATTTCGACTCGCACAAGGGCGTTTATTGGTACAGCTCGGGCTGGATTGAATCCTGTACCATGCCCGGCAAAGAACGCTACGAGCAAACCCTCGCCGACTACATAAAAAAATATGGCCCCGACAACGCTGAATATCTCATGAGAGTTGAGCAGGACTGGATTAGCCAGTATAACTGGGCAACCTATATCGACTGGGGCTTTCCCGGTTCGGAAAAGCAAAAACAATTCACCAGAAAATGCGCTGAGTTTCTTGGCTGGCAATACGACGAGCTGAAAGGCGACCCATCGTTAATGCAGCGGCTTGTCGATGGCAAATGGGCTGAAAATGAATTTCTTGTCGTTCCGCCGGGCCACAGAATAACCGAGAATCTGACCAGCGATGCAATTATTGATACCGAATCACCCCAGCCCCACCAGCCTTTCTAAATTTAGGCTGGAAGATTAAAAAACTCTCTCGTGGTTTTATTGACCTGCTGTGCAAATTCTTCTATCGGTGAACCTTTAAGTTCCGCCAGAAACTTCGCCGTATGAATCATCAACGCAGGCTCATTTACCTTCTGCTTTCGCATCGGCTCCGGCGACATATAAGGACAATCCGTCTCAATCATCAATCTCTCCAGCGGAACAGCCTCGGCGGCACGTCTGGTTTTCTCAGCTTTCTTGAAAGTAACCACGCCGGTAAAAGAGATGTAAAAACCTTTATCGAGGACGATTTTCGCCTGCTCGGCCGAGCCGCTGAAGCAATGAAACACGACTTTTTTAACATCGCCGGCGTAGCTGTCTAAAATCTCCATAGTTTCATCAAAGGCCTTTCGGCAATGAATAATCACAGGCAACTTGAGCTGGGCCGCAATCTCCAAGTGCTGACCGAATACCCGTCTTTGGTCCTCGTGTAGTGAATGATTATAATGGTAATCGAGCCCTGTTTCTCCGATAGCCACAACCTTTGGATTTGAAGCGAGTGCTTTTAGTTCGGGTATTGTCTCGGTCGTCACTGTTTTCGCATCATGCGGATGAACCGCGACCGCCGCGTATAGATTGTCGTATCTGCCAGCAAGTTCAACTGCCTTGTGATTATCCTCAGCCGATGTCCCCACAGTTATCCATCTCGTAACTCCCGCTTCAATGCTGCGCTGCAATACCGTGTCAATATCATTAATCAGCGGTTCAAACGTCAAATGACAGTGCGTATCAATCAGCTCATATTGTGTCATTTTCTTTCAATCCTCAAAATATAAGGTTATAATAATATAAGCCTGTCAGCAAAAAAAGCAGGAATTTATATATGCGAAACAGAACGAAAATATTATTTGCTCTTGGGGTGGTGGTTTTGGTTGTTACGCTGGTGTTTTACTGTTACGCGTCTTTCTTCATGTGGGCTTACAGCAGAGCCAATCGGACACCTGCCCGAGAGGACTTTTATCTGCAGGATGGAGAGGAATTGCACATACCTTTTAAACCGAACTGGACCTCTGAATATTCAGTATTGCTAAAGCTAAAAGCAAAGACAACCGAGAAGCTCGAAAGCCTGGTTGGTGCTGAACCGTTCAGTATAGATTGCCGGATTTTTCGGGATGATGGAAAAATATCTTTGCAGGAAATAGCTTCGGATGTTCTGAACAATAATGAAAGGCCGCATATAGCCCCCGGAGATGAAGTTACCTATATCAGAGGTGAAAACCGGTTCGAGTTGAAATCGGGGCTTGCCTATGAGTTGATTGCCGAAGTACACGGTGGTTCGGAAGCATTGGATGATTTACGAGCTGTACTTTTAGTTTACTCAGGACGAGGTTTACCTAAGGGGCATTGGATTCCGTGGTTTTTAGGCCGTCATAGAATCCTTTGGTTATTACCCGGTGGGCTTTGTCTGCTGGTAGCCGCTATGTATTCATACCGGTCGGAACGGAAGCAAAGAACAAAAGAAGAATCCTTCAGGGCATAAAAGCGTTTTCATAATGTTGTATTGTTTCTTTTCCGTTTTCGCCAAGCACAACTGTTACAAAATCAAATCGGCAGGGGCGGTTTTCTATTTTATGTGTCGTCAGGAAGTACCGTGCAGATTTGGCCATTCGCTCTTTTTTGGGTCTTGTAATCACGTCTTCTGTAGGTCCAAAGCTCTCGTCAGCTCTTGTCTTGACCTCGACGAAGACAATAGTCCCGTCACCGTCTGCCATTACCAAATCAAGCTCGCCGACCTTGCACGAATAATTCCTGGCCAGTGTTTTAAAGCCCTTGCTTTTGAGATACTTCTCACACCGCTTCTCACCCCATCGACCGAGTGCCTTGCGGTCTGTAAGTAACTTCCGTTTATTTAGAAGTATCCCGAACATTTCTCACAACGCGCAAACCAAAACCACATCTGACTTTTGGGAAAAGTGAAACAAACAAATAGAAAATAATCAATAGTAAATAGTCAATTATTTGCTGACTGTGTGTTCACTGTGACGGTGGGAAAGCTTCACGCCCTTGCCGCTTCGTTTGCGGAGGAAATAAAGTTTCGCACGTCTGGCCTTGCCGCTGCGTACAGGCCGTACGTCAAGAACATTCGGGCAGTGAAGGGGAAATATTCGCTCCACCCCTTCGTTATTTACTATCCTGCGCACCGTGAACATCTCATTAACACCGCGCCCCTTACGGGCAATCACTGTACCTGAAAAGACCTGAACGCGTTCCTTATTGCCTTCACGTATCTTGCAATGCACGTCGACCGTATCGCCTATCTCGAAATGCGGTATATCTTTTTTAAGATTCTTACTCTCAACGGCGTCTAACAATTCGGTTTTCACTGCCGATTCTCCTAGTACATCATAAGCCTTAAATACAGATAAACCACGGAGTATAGCCGTCTCGCCCCGATTAGACAAGCTTTTTTTGATTATCTTCCTGAAAGCAGGTCTGGCCGCTGCTTTTTCGTCCTCTCCCGGGCCATTTCCCGTCGCCATTGGGCGATTTTGCCGTGGTCTCCACTCAGCAGCACATCAGGCACCTTCATACCACGAAACTCCTCGGGCCGAGTGTATTGCGGGTATTCCAGTCCCGGCTCAGCAGGGTTGCTGAACGATTCATCCTTAGCTGAATCTTCATCCCCGAGTACCCCCGGCACAAGCCTCACCACCGCATCGATAATAACCATCGCCGCTGGCTCACCACCACTTAATACATAGTCGCCCACTGATATTTGTTCGGCTCCAAGCCCTTGGCGTATCCGCTCGTCGAATCCCTCGTATCTGCCCGCAATCAGTATCAGCCGCTTTTCTCCTGCCAGTTCCGCAGCCTTACTTTGGTCGAATTTCCGGCCCTGCGGACTAAGCAGTATTACTCTTCCTTTTTCGGAATCGAGCTTTTGTACATGTTCGAAGCAATCAAACATCGGCTGGCACATCATTACCATACCGGGCCCGCCGCCGCAGGGCTTATCATCGACCTTATTATGAGGCCCCGGTGCAAAATCACGTATATTGGTCATGGCGATTTCAACCAAACTCTTTTCCTGAGCCCGCTTGAGTATCGAATAGCTCAGCGGCGACTCGAACATCCCCGGAAATAGTGTCAGAACGTCTATTCTCATTGTTTTCCTCAAATTCGCTAATTTCCATGGATTATAGTTGAAGATATTGCAAAATTTAACCGATTTTTATGTTGACAAGTTATGAGCATATGCCCATAATTTATATAGACGATTTGCTGTGGTAACTGTTTTACCGAGCCCCAAAGGGCTGTCTTTGGCGATTATTGGTGTAAGTTCCCATTAACAAGTAACTTATGAGAACATATTTGGATTGTTACCCGTGTTTTATCCGCCAGAGCCTTGAGGCTGCCAGGCTGGTTACGGACGAGCCTCTTGTTCAGCAGGAGATTCTGCGTCGGACTATGCAGCTCATCTCGAAATCCGAGCTTACGCAGACGCCTCCAGCCATGGGGCAGCAAATTCATCGAATCATCCGACAAATAACCAAAAATCCTGACCCGTATGAAGCCGTAAAAGCAAAATCGAACAAATTCGCCGCAAGTCTTATTCCCCACCTGAAAAAGCAGCTCAGCAGCAGTCCCCGACCTTTTGAGACAGCGGTTAGACTGGCGATAGCAGGCAACATCATTGATTTCGGAGCCAAATCAGGCTATACCGAAGACCAGGTTCACGACAGCATTGCAGAAGCTCTTTCTGCACCGATGGATGAGCAATTATTTGTTGAACTTAGTGAGGCAATTGCCGCATCTCAAAGCATACTCTATATCGCTGACAATGCCGGTGAAGTGTTTTTCGACAGGCTGCTGATTGAAATGATGCCCTGGGAAAAGACTACATACGCTGTCAGGGGTGCTCCGACTATAAACGACGCAACAGTCGACGACGCTAAAGTTGCAGCCATTGATGAAATGGTTGAGATTATCGACAACGGCTCTGATGCGCCGGGAACTGTTCTCGAAGATTGTTCAGATGCTTTTCGAAAACGGTTTGAGCAGGCCGATTTAATAATCGCAAAAGGTCAGGGCAATTACGAGACACTGAGTGACATTCGTAAAAACATTTTCTTCATGCTAAAGGTCAAGTGTCCTGTTGTCGCAGGGCACATTGGATATCCGGTCGGTTCGACCATTTTATTAAAGCATAGTTTTGATAAATGTTTGGAAACAGATTCAGTTTAGGAGATATGACAATGCCGCGTGGAAATGGAACAGGACCGATGGGCGGCGGTGGGGGCCGTGGAATGGGACAAGGCCGGAGTCGTGGACAAGGCAGAGGCAGAATGGGCGGACCGTTTGCCGCCGGACCCGGCGGAAACTGCGTTTGTCCCGCGTGTGGACAAACCGCGCCGCATATTGCCGGCCAGCCCTGTAACAAACAAAAGTGCCCGAAGTGCGGGGCGACAATGACAAGACAATAAAGAAGTTAATTTTTTAGAAAGGAGATTTATCATGCCAGCTGGAGACGGAACAGGTCCGATGGGTATGGGGCCGATGACAGGAAGAGCCGCGGGATACTGCGCAGGCTTCTCGGTGCCGGGCTATATGAATCCCTATGGCGGCCGAGGTTTTGGCCGACGAGGCGGCGGTCGTGGTTTCTGGGGTCGTGGTGGCGGCCGAGGTCGACGCAATTGGTATTACGCAACAGGTCTTCCCGGATGGCAGAGAGCGGCATACGGCTATCCTGCCTGGGGTATGGGACCGCTCGGCTATCCACCGGTTCCCTTTGAACCGGCGCCGGAGCAGGAACTCACCGCGCTGAAACAGCAGGCCGAGAGCATGCAGGACGCGCTCGAAGATATCAATGAGCGCATCAAGGAGCTTGAAACCGAAAAGCCGAAGGAAAAGTAGGTTTCCAACGGCAACTTAAGGAAAGGAATGTTCGATGAAAATTGCAGTGACATCGACCGGGGACACTCTGGATTCTCAGGTGGACCCGCGTTTCGGAAGGGCGGCCTATTTCATAATCGTCGATACTGAAACGCTTCAGTTTGAGGCGGTTTCTAATGAGAATGTCCAGGCCGCAGGCGGCGCGGGAGTTAACTCTGCGCAGAACGTAGCGCAAACCGGAGCCGAAGCCGTCCTCACGGGTAACTGCGGACCAAATGCCGAGCGTACCCTCAAAGCAGCGAATGTAAAACTCTATACCGGTGTATCAGGGACAGTCAAAGAAGCAGTCGAAGCCTTCAACGCAGGTAAGCTCGCCGAAGCGCAGGGCCCCAACGTCGAATCGCATTTTGGAACGGGTGTTTAAATGACCGATGGTTCGGTTATTGCTGTAGCGAGTGGCAAAGGCGGTACCGGCAAGACTACTATCGCGACTAATCTTGCAAAATGTCTTGCCGAATCGGGCCGGCGCGTCCGGTATCTCGATTGTGACGTCGAGGAACCGAACGGCCATATTTTTCTAAAGCCGCAAATTGAACAAACCACCACTGTGACAGCGCCTGTCCCTCAAGTCGATAAAGATAAATGTATCGGTTGCGGCAAGTGCGGCCAAATTTGCCAGTACGGTGCGATTGTGCACCTGGGTGAAAAGAATGTCTTAACATTTGAGCAGCTTTGTCACTCCTGCACCGGATGCTGGCGATTGTGTCCCGCTGATGCCATTACGCCAAGACCGCTCGAAGTAGGTCAAATCGAGTCAGGCCGCTCAGACAAAGTGGACTTTGCACACGGTCAGTTGAAAATCGGCAATGTTCGCAGTCCGTACCTGATAAAACAGTTGAAGCGACTCATCGATGAAGACGCACTTAACATATTGGATGTCCCGCCTGGAACATCATGCCCCGTGGTCGAGTCACTCAAAGATTGCGATTTTGTATTGCTGGTAAGCGAACCGACACCGTTCGGCCTTAACGATTTGACTCTTGCCGTCGACCTCGTAAGACAGATGAATCTTCCCTTTGCCGTTGCAATAAATCGAGATGGTTGTGGCGATGACCGACTCGAAGATTATTGTACAAGCGAAGGCATTGATATCGCTATGAAATTGCCGGATGACAGAAAAATTGCCCATGCCTACTCTCAAGGACGGATGATAGTTGATGCTTTGAACGAATACAAAAAGGATTTTGAAGGTTTATACGAAAATCTATTTCAAATTCAAAGCATTAAAAGCCGGAAAAAATGAAAAGAGATGACGACGAATTTATGGAAAGAATCAGCCGGGACCTCGAAGCACGGTCTGTTGCCTGTAGAATCCTTGAAGTAGAGGATACGGCAAGTAGAGAAGAGCTAAAAAAAGCTTACCGGCGAACGGCAATGAAGTTTCATCCTGATAAAAATCTGGACAACCCGCAGTTGAGTAAAAAATTCGTGCTTGTCAGATGTGCTTACGAATTGTTAGCGGATGACAAACCGTGTCCGGAGCTTTTGGAAGAAATCAACTCATGGCCTGGTGTTCCTGAAAATGATAAGTACAGGCTTGATAATCCATGGGGACATTTTTTGTGGTGGCGCGATAAGTTCTTCGAGTGAATGTAAGCCGCTGATATGGAAAAGTATTTGCAATCATGCAAATCGGAGTTTTGGAGCAGGGTCTTCAAAGTAGAATTAGACTATATTATGAACTGGTTAAAAGAAGCTAAAAACGTTCTGAGTGTCGGCTGCGGCCCGGCGATTATAGAAGCTCACCTGGCGGATAACGGCTTTAACGTTACCGGCCTGGATATTTCCAAAGAGGTTCTGGGCCAGGCACCGGATAGTATAAGGCCAGTTGTAGGTTCGGCCCGAAAGATGGATTTCGAGCCGCTTTCTTTTGAAGCGGTCATTTATATTGCCTCTTTGCAGTTTATTGAAAACTATAAAGAAGCAATTAAAGAGACTGCTCGTGTTCTCCATCCTAAAGGCAGGCTCTTAGCTATGTTGCTCAATCCGCAGTCCCAGTTTTTTAAAGAAAAAATAAAAAATCCGGATTCCTACATAAATAAGATTAGGCATACGGATTTAAGTGATATCGAAAGAACAATCGCAGAAAATTTTTCCGTTGAAACAGAGTATTTCTTGGGAATTAAGG